>JALUVB010000250.1 GCA_027021085.1 bacterium | reverse complement strand
TCAAACATTGAGTAAGCTAACTTTATCTCCTCCGGGATCTCTTTCTGCATGATAGAGATTAGATGTTGAAAGTTTTTAAGCACCAGGGTAAGTTCCCTGTCACCGGTAGAATATTTTTGCGACAGTGTCTCAGTAAATTGATTTACCACATACACGTGTTCCTTGAAACTCATCAAGTCATGGAAAAGAAGATGTATAGACCTTTCGAAAGCAAAATCATGCGTAATTCTTTCCACCGGCCTATCCAGAAGAGCATGCGTCAGGTCCTTCAACTGCCACAACTCGCCCCTGTTTTCTGCCGTTCCTATAAACTCGTCCATAACCCTGCCATCCACTCTTCCTTTTTCCTGAAACTCCTCCCAGAGCCGGATAAAAATTTCCCGGCAGTAAAAGAATTTTTCTACCAGGTCCCTCAAGTATTCCTCTCTCCTTCCCTCTACCCAGAGATTAACTCTATCTTGCATATTTCCCCCCTATTTACTGTTTACTATCTTTCCTCGCTACCCACTACTCGCTACTAACTACTTTCTTCCCGGTCTAACCTCTATAGTCTAATATATCTTTCACAGCCGAATCACCTTATCGGCTCTTTCTACCAGATCTATACGATGGGTAGCTATTATCAAAGCCGTGTTCCTCTTCTTGCGAATTTCTTCCAGGGTTTTGATTACCTCTCCGCCGCTCTTCCTATCCAGGTTACCGGTAGGTTCATCCGCGAAGATAAAGTGGGGCTCATTAATAATCGCCCTGCCCATGGCCACCCTTTGCTGTTCCCCCCCGGAAATTTCCTGGGGATAACGGTCTTTCAAGTGTTCCAGGTGTAGCTCTTTAAGTATCTCTAAAGATTTCCTCCTTGCTTCTTCTCTCCCCCACTTTTTCCAGCCTGCCACATAAATGTTTTCCAGGACAGTGAGGTCTGAGAGGAGGTAAAAAAACTGGAAAATCAACCCTATATTTTCCCTTCTCCAGGAACACCTTTCTTCCTCTGAAAAGGCATAAATATTTTTACCCCTCCATATTACTTCCCCCTCGCTGGGGAAAAGAAGTCCGCTTAGAATATGAATAAGCGTAGATTTACCCGCACCTGAAGGCCCGGCTATTACCAGGTAGTCTCCTTTCCGTATGGTAAAGGAAACATCCTTTAATACCTCTACTGTTTCCCCGCCGGAAACGAAGTTTTTAGTTATTCCCTCTGCCTGTAGTTTATCATTCATAACGCAATGCCCTGGATACCTCGATATGTGAGGCACGGTAACTTGGCAGGATAGTAGCCAGTAGACTGGTGAATACGGAAAAAAGCATAATCCACAGGAACATCAAGGGGTCAATTTTCACCGGTAAATAGGAGAGGAAATATATCTCCTGAGGCAGGCTTACTATCTTGCGGTATTTTATGAGTAACTCCAATACCAGGGCTATAATTTCTCCAACCACTCCCCCGGTAATTCCGATAAGTAAACCCTGGTAAAGAAAAATCTTGCCTATTTCCCGGGGAGTAAAACCCAGTGCCCGCAGAATTCCTACGTCCTTTTGCTTCTCCATTACCTTGAGGATAAGGGAGGCGGTAATACTAAGTGTGGCTACTATCAGAATAAGAGACATAATGGTAAACATGGTCAGCTTCTCCATCCGCAATGCGGCAAACAATGTTTTCTCAGTTTCCTTCCAGGTAAGTACCGAAAAGTTTTTCGGCACAAACTTCTCCAGGTATTTTCTCACCTCTTCCACTCTTTGCGGGTTCTTTATCTTTATATCTATGCCGCTAATTTCTCCCTCCATCCCCAGAAGTTTTTGTGCCTGGGCAAGAGGCAGGAGCACCAGGGAAGAATCAAACTGGTATATCCCTGTCTCCGCTATCCCTGCTACCGGCAGAATCTTACCCTCCAAACGCGTGGTAAGGAGAAAAAGTTTGTCTCCCCTTTTAACCCCCAGTCTCCGGGCAAGCCCTTTCCCCACAATTAATCCCCTGCCCTTATAATTCAGCTTAATTTTTAAATCCGCCAGCTTGTCCCAGGGGATTCCCTTTATTATCACTCCTTTGCTCAAGGGAACATCTGCCAATGTTTTTAACATTCCCTCTCCCCATATTACCGGGTAGATTGCGGTAATCTCCGGAGAACGGATTTTTTTCTCCCAGGGTACAGGGTAAGTAAACTTCTCCCAGGAGATTATGCTAATATGGGGTTTAAAGGAAAGTATTCGGTTCTGCAGTTCTTCGTCAAATCCGCTCATTACCCCCATCACTACAATCACTGCCGCCACTCCCACGCTCACCCCCAGGATAGATACCAAGGTGGAGAAGTGGGCAAAAGAATCCTTTTTGCCCTTCAGGCTTTTAAGCGTAAGAAAAAAAAGACAATTCATTCAGGACGTAGAAGAGGAAACAGTATCACCTCTCTTATACTTGAGGAATTTGTGGCCAGCATTACCAGCCGGTCAATCCCTATGCCCAGGCCTGCCACGGGAGGCATACCATATTCCAGGGCCTGCACAAAATCTTCATCCATGGGATGGGCTTCCCTATCTCCGGACTCTTTTTCTTTCCTCTGATGAATAAATCTTTCTCTTTGTTCCCGGGGGTCGTTCAGTTCTGAATAAGCATTACCCAATTCCAGACCACAGATTATAGGTTGAAATCTTTCGGTGAGGTCTTCTTCTTTGCCTTTTGCCAGGGGAGAGAGAATGCGGGGGTAATCATAAATAAAGGTGGGTTGAATAATATGAGGAAGTATCTTTTTCTTGAATATAGCATCCAGGTTTTTGCCAGGGGTGTCTCCCCCTATGCCCCATTCTGAGGCTTTTTTCCCCACCTCTTTCTCATCTCTCCAATCCAAATTCGCTATCTCTTTAAAGGCATGCGTGAAGGAAATCCTTTCCCAGGGAGGCGAAACATCCAGGCTCTCTCCCTGGTACTCAATCACATAACTTTTGCATACTTCATAGATTATCTTGCTCAGAGCTTCCTGGGTAAATTGCATCAAGTCCTGGTAATCCGCATATGCCCAGTAAAGCTCCAGCATGGTAAATTCCGGGTTATGGCGGGGGGAAACCCCCTCGTTGCGAAAAGAGCGGTTTATCTCGTATATCTTCTCCCATCCTCCCACGATGAGCCTTTTCAAATATAACTCGGGTGCAATTCTTAAATAAAGATCTATGTCCAGAGCATTGTGGTGGGTTACAAAGGGTTCAGCCAGTGCTCCTCCCGGCAGGATATGCATCATGGGAGTCTCCACTTCCGTAAAACCTTTTTCTTCCAGATACCTCCTGAGCAAAGAGATTATTTTGCTCCTGGTGAGGAAAATATTTCTTACCTCCGGGTTTACCAGGAAATCCAGATAGCGCTGGCGGTACCTTTTTTCCACATCTTTTAATCCATACCACTTCTGCGGTAAAGGATGCAGGCACTTGGAAAGTAGGCTGAAAGACTTAACCATCAGGGTAACTTCACCGCTCCTTGTCTTAAAAATCTCCCCTTCTGCCCCGATAACATCTCCCAGATCCAGCCAGCCTAAACGGGCAAAGTTATCCTCGCCCACAATATCCTTGCGCAGGTAAATCTGTAGCCTTATGCTTTCCTGCTGGATATCCATAAAGGCAGACTTACCATGCTCACGAATGCTCATTATCCTTCCCGCCACCCTGGCTTCTTTCCCTTCCCAGGCAGGAAAATTATCCTTTATTTCCCGCAGCGAATTAAGCGGGAGAAAGCGTGCACCGTAGGGAGAGATACCGGCTTCTCTCCATTTTTTGAGTTTTTCTTTTCTAATCTGATGGTAATCTTCACTCATAATTTCACCAGTCCAAAGGCAAAAACGGGTACTTCTTGAACCTTTCCTTAACCTGCTGTTTTAGTTCTTCCAGTTCCTCTTTTCCCTTTGCCTCAAACCTAAGCACTAAGATTGGTTGTGTATTGGAAGCCCTTATAAGCCCCCATCCCTTAGGAGTGATGAATCGTATACCGTCAACATCAATGACGGGAAATTTCTGGCTGAAGTAGCTTTTTACATCTTCCACTATCCTGAATTTTTCCTTCTCCGGGCAATCAACCCTGATTTCAGGGGTAGAGTAGTAAGCAGGAATCTCGTTTATAAGCTCTGAGAAAGGTTTATGCTCCTCGGAAATTATCTCCAGCAGGCGAGCTGCAGCGAAAATAGCATCATCGTAACCCAGGTAATTATCCTTGAAAAACATGTGCCCGCTCATTTCTCCCGCCAGAGGAGCACCGGTTTCCCGCATTTTCTCCTTAATCAGGGAATGTCCTGTCTTCCAGATAAGCGGCTTTCCTCCTAACTTCTCTATATATTCGGCCACTCCCTGGGAACATTTCACATCCATGATAATGGTTGCTCCCGGCAGGTTCTTGAGCACTTTCCTGGAAAAGATTCCCAGTAACTTGTCTCCCCAGATTATCTCCCCTTTTTCATCCACCACCCCTATCCTGTCGCCGTCTCCGTCAAAGCCGATACCCAGGAGTGCCTTTTCTTTCTTTACCAGCTCACTGAGGTCTTTCATGTATTCGGGGATGGTGGGGTCAGGTAAATGGTTGGGAAATCTTCCGTCCGGCTCTGTATAAAGCGGAAGCAACTCCACGCCGAGCTTCCGGAAAAGAGAGGTAGCTACCTCTCCTGCTGTTCCATTACCAAAATCTGCCGCTATCTTTAAATTTTTATCCACATTCACCTTGCTGGTTACCTCTTCGATATATGCTGCACGAGGATCAGCTTCTGCAACGCTTCCTTTCCCTTCCTGAAAACTTCCTTCTTCTATCATGCGATAGATTTTCTGAATCTCTTCTCCGTAGATGGAAAACAATCCCACACATATCTTGAATCCGTTATATTCCTTGGGATTATGGCTGGCTGTTACCATTACCCCGCCATCACTATTAAAATGGTGAATGGAAAAATATAAGACCGGGGTAGGAACAACGCCTACATCAGTTACCTCGCAGCCAGTAGAAATCAATCCTTCTACCAGGCTGTTCCTGAAAGATACAGAGGTTAGGCGTACATCTCTGCCCACTGCCACCTTTTTACCTGCTTTATCCTGGATATAGGTGCCAAATGCCTTACCTATGAGATAGGCAGTTTCTTCTGTCACATCCTGCCCTGCAATGCCCCTTATATCGTACTGCCGGAAAATTTCTTTGCTGACTTTCATTATCACTCCCTCCCTGACAGTTAAAGTCAATGATATTAGGCAGAAATAACCTGCCGTACAACCTGTAACTCAGTGCATATTATACCAACTTTTATGATAATATAGTATAAACATGAAGATAGAATGGCATAGAACCACTATACTTTCCGTGCAGAGGAAGGGAAAAACAGTGATGGGAGGAGACGGGCAGGTTTCCCTGGGGGAAAGTGTAGTAAAGGGCAAGGCAAAAAAGGTAAGGAAAATATACGAAGGTAAAGTTTTGGCAGGATTTTCCGGTTCCACGGCAGACGCTCTCACCCTGCTGGAGAAATTCGAGGGGAAACTGGAGAGCTTCCACGGAAACCTGACCAGGGCAGCTATTGAAGTGGCCAGGGACTGGAGAACAGATAGAGCCTTAAGAAGGCTGGAGGCACTTTTGATAGTGGCGGATAAAGAACACTCTTTCCTCCTCTCGGGCAGCGGAGACGTTATCGAGCCGGATGACGGAATTATAGGGATAGGCTCGGGAGGTAATTTTGCTGTATCAGCGTCTCGTGCCCTTATAAGACACTCCTCTCTCAGCATAAGAGAAGTAGTGGAGGAAAGCCTGCGCATTGCGGCAGAAATATGCGTTTTCACCAACCACAATATGACCATAGAAGAACTATGAAAGAAGAAGATAGCGAAAAGCTGATTGCTTACAATCTCACCCCGCGTGAAGTAGTACGGGAACTGGACAGATACATCATAGGCCAGGAAGAGGCCAAGAAGTGCGTGGCTATTGCTCTGCGCAACCGCTGGCGAAGGCAGAATCTTCCTGCGGCCCTGCGGGACGAAGTAGCTCCCAAAAATATTATCATGATCGGGCCTACCGGCGTGGGGAAAACCGAGATTGCCCGCAGGCTGGCCCGCCTGGCCAAGGCACCCTTTATCAAGGTGGAAGCTACCAAGTACACGGAAGTGGGATACGTAGGAAGAGACGTAGAGTCAATAATAAGAGACCTGACCGATGTCTCGGTAAGCATGGTAAAAGAAGAAAAAACCCGGCTTATCCAGGAGAGAGCCCGGGCACTTGCCGAGGAAAAACTGTTGCAACTACTCGTACCGGGCAATAGAACAGATGAAGAAACATTGAATACACGTAATAAATTCAGGAAAATGCTGGAGCAAGGAAAACTGGAGGACAGAACTGTAGAACTGGAGGTAGAATCTCCTATTATGCCCATGGTGGAGATATTTTCTTCTTCTGGGGTGGAAGAGATGGGACTGCACTTTCAGGAATTATTTGGCAAAATGATGCCGGGGAAAAGAAAAAAGAGAAAGGCAACGGTCAAAGAGGCACGCAAAATAATTATACAGGAGGAAACCGGCAAGCTGCTGGATATGGAGGAAATAACCCGGGAAGCTCTTTACCGGGTAGAGAATTTAGGGATTGTATTTCTGGACGAATTAGATAAAATTGCCGGCCGGGAAAAGGGTAGCGGGCCGGATGTCTCCCGGGAAGGCGTGCAGAGAGACCTGCTGCCTATTATTGAAGGGACCTCTGTCCCCACCAAGTATGGGATGGTGAGAACAGACCATATCCTGTTTATCGCGGCCGGAGCATTCCATGTCGCCCGTCCCTCCGACCTTATACCTGAACTGCAGGGAAGATTCCCTATAAGGGTAGAACTAAAATCTCTTACAAAGGATGATTTTAAGAGGATACTGCTGGAACCAGAAAATTCCCTGGTCAAGCAGTACACGGCCCTCCTGGCTACTGAAGGAGTAACTTTGAAGTTGCTTCCTTCCGCGGTGGATGAAATTGCCACCATATCAGAAAGAGTAAATGAGAAAACAGAGAATATAGGGGCAAGAAGGCTGCATACCATCATGGAGAAAGTCCTGGAAGATATCTCCTTTACTGCACCGGAAAGAAAGGGAGAAAAGATAGTAGTCAACCGGGCGTACGTGAGGAAGAAACTCTCCCGCCTGGCAGAAGATGTTGATTTGTCCCGTTATATTCTTTAAGAGAGGAAGTAGACTATGCTTTTAAAATTTTTCCGAAAAAAATTGCGGGTTATTCTCTGGATAACCATAATTGGCACCGTCCCTGCCTTCATATTCTTTTACGGCTACTCACGTTCTCAGGCTCCCTCACCCTACATCCTGGCCAAAGTAAACGGGACTCCCATCTACGTGAAGGATTTTTACCAGGAAGTAAACCAGCTTTCCGAGACATTTCCTTTCATCAAAGACCCCGCTAAGATAAAGAACCTTGCCTACCAGAGGCTGGTGGAAAAGGCAATACTCCTAGAAGAAGCAAAGAAATACCGCTTAAAAGTGAGCAAAGAGGATTTGTTGCGGTTCTTCCAGGCACTGCCCTACTTTAAAGACAAAAAGGGTAATTTCCGTCCCGAATATTTGAATAATCTTACCGATGAGCAACTTCAATTCTTAGAAAATACAGCCAAGGAAAATATACTGATAAACAAAATGAAGGCCCTGGTTACCTCACGGATAAAGGTCTCTGACAAGGAAGTGGAAGCGAGATACAGGGAAGAAAATACCAGGTACACTCTCCTCATCCTTACAAAAAAGCCCGGACCGCTGCCTTCAGATATCAAAATAGGAGAGGACGAGTTAAAAGCATACATGGAAAAGAACAAGGATAAATTCAGAATAGGCCCCTTTTACAAGATCACCTGGATAAAGGTGAAAGACAAGGAATTCTACCCACAGGTAAAAATAGATAAAGAAGAGATTAAAGCTTATTACCAGAAGCATCTGGATGAATTCAAAACTTCGGATACTGAGTATCTTCCCCTGGATAAAGTAAAGCCGCTAATAGAGAAAAAAATAAGGGCAGAAGAAGCGCGCATTGATGCAAACAACAAAGCTTTTAACCTTTCCCTGGACCTGATTGAGGCAAAAGACTGGGAAAAGGTGCTGCAGGGAAAGAGAAAAGTACATACCACCGGCTGGATAAAGGGCAAGGATGTTTATTCTGAGGTGGGAATTTCCCTGCTAAAGCTGCAATCTCTCCCCCGGGGAGAATCCAGCGAGCCTCTCAGGGTGAAAGACGGCTACGTAGTATTGAAAATAGATAACGAGAGGCCCCGTTATTTACCTCCCTGGAATGAAATTAAGGAAAAAGTAAAGAAGTCCTGGATGGAGGAGCAAAAAATAGAGCGAGCAAAGGCACTGCTTGAGAAAGTGCGGGCAGGAATTTTAGAGGGAAAAGACATATCCTCCCTGGAGAAAAAGTATAAATTCAAGAAAGAAAGCAAGGGGCCCATGCTGCTCTCCGGGTTTATTCCGGGAGTGGGTTACATCCCCCAGATAAAGAAAGATCTGCAGGAGAACGGAGTAAGCCGGGTATACGTAATAGGAAACAAGGCAATCCTGGTACAGGTACTAAAAAAGGAAGAACCGGACTTAAAGGATTTAACTCCTGAGATGCGCAAAAGAATCAAGCAAGCGCTGGAAAGCGAGAAAAAGGAACAATTCTTTTCTCAATGGCTGGAAGAAAAGAAGAAGGAAGCAGATATCAATCTTCTGCGGAAGGACCTTTTAGGTTGAGACTGCCGCAACGGGGGCAATGGGAATACTCCCCCTGGGGAGAAGAGAGGTAAACATGGGTGCAGATGGGGCAGCGTGTAGTGAGAGACGGGGAAGGCGGAAGGAAACGCATCTTCTTGCGGGATTCATTCCTTACCCAGAAGTATCCGAGGATAACCAGCCAGGGGAAAAGATAGATAAGAATAAGGAGAGAGAAGTTTAATTTAACCATTTAATTAAATTATATCACGGAGGTGAAGAAATGGCAGAACCGTATTTAGTTTTCATGACCAGTGCGATAGTGTTTCTGATACTGGTGCTTATACTGATATTAGAAGTTCGTATGAATAAAATTTCGCGCAAGCTTGACCATATAGCAAAAGATGCTTCTGAATTCTTAAGGCTGGGCTTAAGCCACTTCAAGACTAAAAAGAAATGAAAATCCTTCTCTGTGGCGAACTTAATTTAGTAAAAATTTCCGCAGAATACCTGCAGGAGAGAGGGGATTTTCCCGTTATTCTAATTCCCCAAAAAAAGGGGCAGAAGCAAAACGGGTGGGGAAAGGATTTCTTTGTCTGGGAAACAGATGAACTAACCCAGGAGGCATCACATAACCTGACCAGGAATACTGACCTGGTTATCCTCGTATATCCTTATACCCAATGTGAAGCGGTGGAAGACCTGCTCGCCTCCCCTTACTTAACCGGTAAATTTATAATTCTGGTTAATTCCTACCACGTATACGGTACACCCCGCATTCTTCCTGTCCAGGAAGACAGCCTGGCATCTCCCGCAGAGGAAAGAGGGTGGAAAGAGCTGATTATAGAGGACAAATTGAAATTCTATTCTTACAAAACACACTTCTCGCCTATCATCCTGCGCACAGGGGAAATGTACGGCCCCGGGGTAGAAGGGTGGATATCCCGTTCCATCAGAAATGTCCTGGAGGATAAAGAGATCACCCTGTGGGAAAAGGGGGAAGGAATATTTGACCTCCTCTATGTGCAGGATTTTCTGCGCGCCCTGGAAAGAGTCATAGAAGATAGAGATAAATTAAGGCAAGAAACAATCAACATAGCCAGCGGTAGGGCAACCCCCCTTAAAACAATAGCCAGAAAAATTCTTTCTCTCGCCCACAAAGAGGAAAACCGCATAAAATTTTCCCACCTCCCTCCTCCCTTCCCGCAGGTTACACTCTCTCCCTCCAAAGCAAGAATCCTCCTTTCCTGGACACCGCGTTACAGTGCTGAAAAAGGCATCCAGCTTACTTTCAACAGTATGGAAAAATCCCCCGGGGGAACAGGGAAGCTAACATAGGGATTAGAGCTTGGAGGGTGAACCAGATCCCACAGTGAATACCTCGCCGGGTGAGGATGGGGAAATGCTTCTTTTTGCTAAAATAGCAGTATGGGCAAAATGAAAACCAGGAAAGAATTGGGGAATATTCTGGAAGAAGAAAGAAGAAGTGGGAAAATTGTTGTTTTCACCAACGGATGTTTTGACATTCTTCATCCCGGGCACCTTTATCTCCTGCAGGAGGCTAAAGCCAGGGGAGATATACTGATAGTAGGAATAAACTCTGATGCCTCTTTGCAAAGATTAAAAGGAAAGGAAAGGCCAGTATTTCCACAGGACGAGCGAGCCGAGATACTGGCTTCCCTGGAGATGGTAGATTACGTAACCATATTTGAAGAAGATACCCCCTACAATATCATTAGCGAATTAAAACCCCATGTCCTGGTAAAAGGAGGGGACTGGAAGAAAGAAGAAGTAATAGGGGGGGATTTGGTAGAATCATGGGGGGGGGAAGTGGTAATAATCCCCTACAAGAAAGGCTACTCCACCAGCGGAATACTGGATAAGATTAAGGGAGTAAATAGTAGCGAGTAGTTAGTAGCGGGGGGAGATAGCAAGCAGGGATGGGAGGTAAAGTGTGAATCTGCAACACAAGACTCGTTCGACTGTCATGTTCCCGATCTTATCTCGGGAGGATGTGGAATTCGTGGTTTTTTCCTGTAAAAAATGTGGCAAATCATAGATGTAAACTATAACCGGGCCAGGGAAGGGATAAGAGTGGTGGAAGAAGTAGCCCGTTTTATTCTCAAAGATACTGCTCTTACACAAGAAATCAGAAGATTACGCCATTCTTTACAAAAGATTCTTAGCTCTTTTCCCCTTTACAGTTTCAGGAATGCAGAAACTGATATCGGGAAAAATTTTTCTTCCCTTTCTTATGCACACCTTTCGGAGCTGGTAAAGGCAAACTTTTCCCGGGCAGAAGAATCCCTCAGAGTAATGGAGGAATTCTCACGCCTGGAAAAACCCACCTTATCCAGGAACTTGATGGACTTGAGATTCCTTGCCTACCAGCTGGAGAAGCAGCTGCTTTCTTGTTTAGCAAAGAAAGATAAATTAGCCAAAATTGGCATTTATCTTATTGCGGACGAAAGAATTGCCGGGAAACCTTATGAGGAAATTGTGGGAAAGGCCTTAGAAGGGGGAATTCGCTTCCTGCAATTCCGGGATAAATCCTCTAACACGCGGGAACTGTGGGAAAAAAGCTTTATAGTTAGAGAATTAACCCAGAAATATTCGGCAGTGTTGATAATTAACGACCGGGTGGACATTGCCTTAAGTATCAATGCAGACGGAGTCCATCTGGGCAAAGAAGATTTACCCGTAAAAGAAGCGAGGAAAATTCTGGGTGAAGAGAAAATAATAGGGCTCACGGTAAGGTCCCGGGTAGAAGCCATAGCCGGGATAGAAGAAGGGGCTGATTACGTCTCCCTGGGGCCTGTTTTCCCTACCACCTCCAAAAAAGATTTACCTCCTCCTCTCGGCTTGGGAGTACTTAAAAAAACAAGAAAGAAAATAGCAGGGGTTCTGGTAGCTATAGGAGGAATTACCCTGCCATTCCTTCCTGAGCTGAAGAAGGCAGGAGTGGACGGAGTAGCTGTCATCTCCGGTATTCTCCGGGAAGGGGATATCAGAAAGAAGGCTCAGGAATGGGTGAAAGCCTGGGAAAGGGAGGAGGAGGCATGAGGCAGAAACAGAACACCACCCTCAAGCAGGCGGTAGTATACGATAGATGCGTCTTTTCCCCACCCTGAGTAGAAATGAATGGGGAGCCCGGATAGGAATTTCGCTTGCTTTATCCGTTATTTTTTCTCCATCAATTTCCACTGCTCCCTGTTGGACAAGCCGTGCAGCCTCCGAATTACTGGAGGCAGCCCTGCACAGAGTTATAAGACGGCATATCCATATTTTGCCCTGGCGTAAATCCCGCTCATTCAGCCGGACTTCTTCGATATGCAGATCTTTTATTCGTTCTTCCCAGGAAAGGTTAGGCTTGTGTTTTGCCTGGAAGTCAGTCTTTGCTTGTTCTGCCTCTTTTTCGGAATGCAGGAACGAGGTAAGCATGAAAGCAAGATTTTCTTTTACTTCTTTCGGATGCAGTCTGCCTTCTTCCACCTTCTTCTTTAAACCTTCTATTTCTTTCCTGGAGAGAGGAGTGAGTAACAGGTAGTACTTGAACATAATCTCATCCGGGATAGACATGACTTTCCCAAATATTTCTTCCGGCGGTTCATTAATACCTATATAGTTACCAAAGCTCTTGCTCATTTTCCTCTTTCCGTCCAGCCCTTCCAGGACGGGAAGTGTTATTACCACCTGCGGCTCTTTCCCCATTCTCTTCTGGATGACTCTTCCCATAAGTAAATTAAATTTTTGTTCTGTAGCACCTATCTCCACATCTGCCTCTAAGACCACGGAGTCGTAGGCCTGGAGGAGGGGATAGAGAAATTCCGATATCCTTATATCTTTTCCTGCCCTGAGTCTTTCCTGAAATTCGTTCCTCTCCAGCATCCGGGAGACCGACTGGAGAGAAGAAAGGATGAGAAAATCCCGGAGAGAAATATTTTTTAACCAGGAAGAGTTGTATACTACTCTTGTTTTCTCTCTATCCAAAATTTTAAAAACCTGCTCTGTATAAGTACGCGCATTATCTTTTACTTCTTTTTCCGAGAGAGGAGGCCTGGTTTCTGTCTTCCCGGAGGGATCACCAATGGTAGCAGTAAAATCCCCGATAAGGAATATCACTTCGTGGCCTAAATCCTGGAAGTCTCTCAGCTTTCTTAGCACTACCATGTGCCCCAAATGAAGATCAGGAGCGGTGGGGTCAGCTCCCCATTTTACTTTCAATCCCCTCCCCTCTTTTCTCACCCTTACAAGTTTCTCTTTTAATTCTTCCCGGTTAATTATCTCCTCGCTTCCCTTTTGTATTACTGTCAGCTCTTCTTCTACCCGTAACTTTTTCATTTTTTACTTCTCCTTATAACTCTTTTCTTGAAAAAAGAATTATACCAATAGTCAGGAATAATGCCATATAGTAAAACCCATAAGCAAGGTCTTTCCAGATAAGGGAAAAGGTAACTTCTTCACCCGCAATCACATTGGAAGTAATATCAAATCTATGCAGGTGAGGAACGAAATAATAAAAAATTTTGGCCAGGAAACTTACCACCAGGTTATCTATCTGGTTACCCAGGAATTTCAAGGAAGCTGAAATATTACCTGCCAGGGACACGAAGAGGGAAAGTGAAATATTTAACAGGGGCGTGGCCAGGGTAGAAAGCATCAGGGAAAGAGAAAAAACCAGGAGCATTTCCCAGGAAGCAAGTAATACTGCCTGCCAGATAAGTAAACTGGAAAATTGTTTTAATCCCGTAACCGCAATAAAAACTATCCCCATAAGCAGCAACAGAAGAAGCAGGGCAACTGCTCCCCCTATGAATTTACCTATAACTATCTCTCCTCTTCTTACCGGGAGAGAGAGAAGAGAATAGAGCTTATTTTTCCCCTCCTCGGCAAAAAGAAGGCAGGCACCCAGGTAAACTGCAAGTAACGTACTGAAGCCTATCAAGCTCTTCAGCCATACTGCCTGCATTGTTTTTAAAGGAATCCCGGCTTTCAAAAGGAAAAACAATTGCGCACTGCCTATAAAAATAAGCGAAGCTATAAACAAAATGATAAGCGGTTTTTTTCGCAGGGTTTCCCGGCAGGTTACCTTTGCCAAAGTGATTATCCTCCTAAACATGTGTCTCCCTTAAGATTTCTTCCTGGTAAATCTCTTCCAGGGACAGCTGCTCATCTTCCACCCGGATTATACTTCCTCCCCTGGAAAGAACAGTGCTGATAATCTCATCGCAGGCTTTTTGATGGGGCACATGCACGGTTATTTGTCCGTTTGCTTCTTCGCTCCGGTAAGAGGCATTAATAGTATTTAATACCCCCTTTTTTTCTATGCGGAAAGTAACTTTTTTCCCCTCTCCCTTCCTGAGCAACTCTGTTAGCCTGCCTCTTCGTGTCACCCTTCCCTGGTAAATAATTGCTACAGAGTCACATATGCTGCCAGTTTCCACAAGATGGGAAGAAGTGAGCAGGATAGTCTTTCCCCGGCCGGAGAGCGCCGTTATTATACCCCTGATTTCTTTTTGATTCCTGGGATCAAGCCCGGCCTCGGGTTCATCCAGAAGAAGGAGTTCGGGGTCATTAATAAGTGCTCTGGCAATGCCTATTCGCTGCAGCATTTCCCGGGAATAATCCTTGATTTTTCTGCTTTTTGCCTCTTCCAGCCCTACCAGAGATAAAAGTTCCTCTGCCCGTTTACTGCTCTCTTCCGGTGGAATCCCAAAAAATCTGCCTGTATGCAAAAGCAGTTCTTCCCCGGTAAGGAAATCACAGAAACATGGCTCCTGGGTCAGAAACCCTATGCGGGCTCTTGTCCTCCAGTCCCTTTGTTCTCTGCCAAATATAAGAGTTCTTCCTTTTGTAGGCTTGCTGAGACCCACAAGTATCTTGAGCAACGTACTCTTGCCTGCTCCCTGCGGTCCCAGCAGGCCAAACATTGTACCTGCATTAACTTGCAGGTTGAGAGAATCCAGGGCTCTTACCCGTTCACCTTTGCTGATTTTGTATTCCTTGGTAAGGTTTTCTATCCGGAGTGCAACATCGCCCATAGTAAATATTTAGTTAACACGATTATGTACAGGCAAGTTCACTACTGTAGGCGTTCTTTAAGTGTCTTGCTCGCTTTGAAGAATGGATGCCTTCTTTCCGGGACAATCAATTTTTTACCTGAACGCGGATGGAGCATTTCTCTTCCCCTGCGATACACTACTTTGAAAACCCCGAATCTGCGCAGTTCTACGCGTTCCCCCTTTTCTAAGGCACACGATATTTCTTCCATGAATCTATCTATTACTGCCTTAACCAGATTTGAAGATATGCCTGTATCGTGCGATATTTTGGTTACTATGTCTTTTTTCTTCACTCCTGCTGCTCCGTGTCCCCAGGAGCATTCTCGCTCAGGAAGGGAAGTTTGTCTTTCAATGCAGAGATTTTTTCCGGGGTGAGGAAGCTTGCCAGGAAAGCATAAAAAAGCATGATTACCGCAATAAGAAATATTAAGGTGGTAAGGGGATGGCGGACAAAATTACGGAAGCTGAACCCAAACCGGGATACCCGGGCAAGTTCTGCCTTTTTGGCCTCCAGCCCTCCCAGGAGCTTATTCAGACTTATGTAGGCAGCATGCCAGTCATTCTGCAATTTCTTGATATGCATTGGCTGGGTAAGTATCTGTTGAAGCCCGGGAGCCTGCGAGAGAACATCCAGGATCTTGCCTTCCACCATAAACCCCTGCTCTAAGCTCTCATGGAGAACCTGGCATCTGCGGGCAATCATGCTTTTCATATCCATGAATTTCTGCTCGTCTTCCGCAGATACCTCTCTGTCCGGAGGGAGATTGAGAAAGTTGCCGAAATCTTGCCACTGTGCAATAAACTCTTTAACCAGATTAATGTTCCATTCTATCTTTTTATTTCTCATAGCAACAATTTTACTTCTCTTTTTCCCCTGCGTCAATAATGGAAGTTATCTTCACCCGGGTAAAAATCTGCCGATGTCCCTTTTTCCAGTGAGAATCCGTCTTCTTACGATACTTGAAAGAGATTTTCTTGTCCCCTTTTATCTCTTCCAGAACTTCCCCTTTTACTTTCGCGCCTTTCAAAACAGGGCTACCATACTTCATATTTCCTTCTTCACCCAGGGCAAAAACCTCTTTAAATTCTATCTTCTTGCCAGCAGGAACACCCACCCTTTCTATTTCAATGACTTCCCCTTCCTTTACTATGTATTGCTTCCCTCCGGTTCCTATAACTGCTTTCATTATTTACCTCCTGAATTGTGCCTGTCTTTAACTCATAACCTCTTAAAAATAAATTTTCACTCCTCTTTATTTTACCGCATTTTGCCCGGCTTAGCGAACACCCCGCTATTCCGGCAGATAATGGAAGCAGGCATAAGCACCTGCGCTTGCCCACAGGATTCCACAGCATGCATTATAAAATTCATAAGTAAGAAAAAATATCTCCCAGGTTCTGTATGCTTTCCGGGTGGCTTTTTCCCTCCCTTTCTATAAGAATACTCCTGTAGCCAGCCTGGCGGGAAAACTCGTAATCAAGCATAGGATGGTCTCCTACGTGGAGAATAGAAGCAGGTTCTGTAAGAATTTCCCCGGCAATATGCCGATAGACATCCGGAGATTTAACTTTCTTGAAATCACTTATGGTGGAAAATACTTTCTCAAAGAAAGAATCAAACCTATGAATTTTCTCCTTGAGAAATATTCTGGGCATACAGGTGATGACAATTAACCTGAAACCGCTTTTGGCCAGCTTTCTCAGAGTAGTAGAAACATCCGGGTAAACCCTGATGGACTTCTCCCATTTTCGCAGTATCTCTATGGCCGGAGTCTCTATGCCAAACCTCTTTAGCCAGTACTCAATATCATACCAGCGCAGGTCCCTGTCCCCCAGCTTCTGATACTCACTTGTACAGTAACCCTTTGCCTTTTCAAAATCCCACCCTTTGCTTTCTGCCACCTG
>JALUVB010000249.1 GCA_027021085.1 bacterium | reverse complement strand
CTTCCCCAAAAGAAGAGTTGCACATAGCATTATCACTCAGCAGGCGGTCTCAATCGGCAAGCTTGAGACGTCAAAGTGTCTCAGGGCTCTTTTTGATAAAGGATGCGGGAACACCTTTCACAGGCAACTAACCTTTTACCGCTTTTAACTTCGTTCAGTACCTGGGGAGGGAGTTCCATATGACAACCACCGCAAGTGCCATTTATCACCGGCACCAGCGCCATACCCTTTGCTTTTATAAGCCTATTGTACCTGGCCAGCAAGCTTGAGGATATGGAGGGAGATAACTCTGCTTTCTTATGCTCCAGTTGCTCTCTTTTCTTTTTCAATTCCTCCAGATTCTTGTTGCCTTCTTCCACCTTCTCCTGGTAGTTCTGCTCTTCTTCTTCCAATTCTTTTTTCTTCTTATTCAGAAGTTCCTCCCCGGATTCTACCTTTTCCATGAGTTCAATTATTCCATCCTCTAAAACAGAATTCTGCCTCTTAAGCTCTTCTATTTCATGCAGCAGGCTGGCATATTCTTTGTTGGTCTTTACGTTGTAAAGCTGGGACTGATATTTCCGGATAGTGCCCTGGTTACTTTCAAGTTCCAGTTCTTTATTCTTTCTTTCTACTATGGCTTTTTCTATATCCTTTTTGAACTTTTTAATCTGCTTCCTGGTATTATCCAGTGTCTCTTCTGTTTCTTTAAGCTTCCTGGGGATTTCTGCAATACTCTCTTCTATAGAGTGGATTTTTATGTCTAAATCCTGAATTTCTAAAAGAATTCCCAATTGAGAAGCTATATTCTTTTCCATGGGTGGGCCCGGTAGGACTCGAACCTACGACCCGCGGATTATGAGTCCGCTGCTCTAACCATCTGAGCTACGGGCCCTGGCCTGATAATTTACCACTCACTCACGGGTAAGTCAAGATAAATATTCCGGGCAAAATCACTGCCTTTCTGCAACATTACACCGACAGTATTCCGCAACATCTCGTAGGTTCCTCATACAGCCTGTCCTTTTACTCCAGGTGTCCTTTTAATTTTTTACTTCTGGCAGGATGCCGAAGTTTTTTTAATGCTTTGGCTTCTATTTGTCTCACTCTCTCACGGGTTACCTGGAATTTCCTCCCTACTTCTTCCAGGGTATGAGGAGGTTTTGAGCCTATTCCAAAACGCATTTTCAGTATCTCTTTTTCTCTCTCCGGAAGCGTCTCCAGTACGTGGTCTATTTGTTCTTTCAACATCTGTCGTGCAGCCGACTCAACCGGATGATCCGCTCCTTCATCTTCAATAAAGTCACCGAAGTGGCTATCTTCATCAGAGCCCACCGGTGTTTCCAGTGAAATAGGATGTTGTGCGATTTTCAAGATTGCCCTGATTTTTTCCACCGGCAATTCCATAAGTTCGGCAAGCTCTTCTGCCGTAGGTTCCCGCCCTTTTTCCTGGACAAAATTCTGGGAGGTTTTCAGGAGTTTATTCATAGTCTCTATCATGTGTACAGGGATGCGAATGGTCCTTGCCTGGTCGGCAATAGCCCTGGTAATGGCCTGTCTAATCCACCAGGTAGCATAAGTTGAGAATTTAAATCCCCTTTTGTACTCAAACTTCTCCACGGCCCGCATCAATCCGATATTTCCTTCCTGGATGAGGTCAAGAAAAGACAGCCCCCGGTTTACATATTTCTTTGCTATGCTAACCACCAATCTCAGGTTGCACTCTATCATTTTTTTCTTGGCTTTTTCTATTTCGTTTTCTATCTCATTTATCCGGGGGATTAATCGTGCAAATTTTTCAAAATCCACCGGATAGGGCAGGCTTGCTTCTTTTGGGAAAGGCGATTCTGTCTTGCTCTGGTAACACCTTTTAATTTCCTTAAGAATATCCCTGACCTTTTTCTCCTGCAGAAGAGATTCTAAGTTTTCCTTGGGAATAATGCGGGAGAGAATCTCCCTAATCTTTTCCTTACCCTCCTCAATGGTGCGGGACAAATATACTTCCTCTTCTCTGGTAAGAAGATTTATTTTCCCCATCTGGTAAAGATAAGCCCGTACTGCATCGTATTCGCGCGGTCTTTCGGTTTCCAGGTGTTTTATTTCCTTGGGCTTTGCTTTCCCATGCAGTGGCTTGGCAGGAGAGACTATGGGAATAGACAACTCTCCCAGGGTAGCAAGCACCTGGTCAATTTCTTCCGGAGAATTTACCTCGTCAGGGAGAAGGTCGTTAATTTCATCGTAGGTAAGATGTCCCTTCTTCTTGCCCGCATTGATCAGCTTCCTGATTTTTTGATCCAGTCTCTTCATTTGGATAAAATAATTAGCTCCGGTTGAGGAAAAATCACTCCTCCGGCCTTTTTATCCGGAGAATCATAGTTCCAAAATTACCCAAGCTTGCACATATTTTACCACATTCTTAAAATCTCTTTGAGTTTTAAAGCATTTTTTACCGCAAATCCCCGGTAATCATTGTTAAAATAGGCAAACACTCTCTTCTGTGCCTCCATCCAGCTCCTGATTTTCCTTGCCCATGTTTCCAGCTCTTCCCCGGAATACTCTGAGCCGTAGAGAACCGTGCCTCCGTGAAACCTGAGATAAACAAAATCTGCCGTAACTATTTCTTCCAAATGCCAGCGTCTGGAGTGGGCAATACATAGAGCCGCGGAAAAATTTCTGAGTACTTCGTAAGTTTCATCTTTGAACCAGGAAGCATGCCGGAACTCAAAAGCATGTAAGCAGCGTCCGTAACCTTCCTCCTTGAGTGTATGGCAAAATTCCCCCAGAAGCACAACGTCCTCTTCCAGCGAGGGAGGGAGCTGCCACAGCACCACCCCCAGCTTTTCCCTCAAGGGCAGGGCATTCTCAAAAAAGATTTTTAGAGAGTCTTTGCAATCTTTAAGTCTTTTCAAATGCGTGATAAAGCGGGGCCCCTTTAGGGCAAAAAGGAAGTTTTCAGGGGTCCTTTTATACCAGGAAGCAAAAACTTCTTTCTTAACCTGGCGGTAAAAGGTGACATTTAACTCCACGGTATCAAAAACTTTCACGTAGTATTCAAGCCATCCAGAAGAAGGCAGGGTGGAAGGATAGAAAACCCCTTTCCAGTGGGGATAGGAGTACCCGCTCGTCCCTATTCTCAGCATGTAATACCCCTTTTCTCAGGAGAAGCAGCTTGAATGAGAGCCCGGGAAAACCTATCTTACAGGATTATCCCTGCTCACCACTCCTGCCTATATTTCCTACATATGATACCACTTTTTCTGATATAATGGAGCGTGTTCCTCGCAACGCCACAAGTTGTTTACCGTAGAGAAGCGGCACGATATGGATAATAAAATTTCTGCTTTGTGTAGAATTTACCCAGGTAGAATCAGGACTTGGAAAGAAGGAGGTTAAGTATGGGTAATGGTTCATATTCCCCCGATGGTGTATTCTATCCTTTCCCCGGGGAAGAAGAGTATCAAAAAGAGGCTGAATTACTGGAAAATATTGCTGCAGAAGAGAGGGAAAAAGGGCGAGAAATCGTGGCTGTGCAGGGGTTGGGATTTGTGGGCTGCATAATGGCAGCAGTAATAGCAGATGCAACAGATGCCGAAGGTAACCCTTACTACTTCGTATACGGCGTACAAAGACCTTCTCCCCGCTCTTACTGGAAGATTCCTGTGATAAACGAGGGGAAACCACCGGTGGAATCTACTGACCAGGAGGTACCTGAGATTTTCAGAAAGACAGTTATTGAGAAAAAAACCTTACATGCTACCTGGCATGAGAAAGCATACGAACTGGCAGATATAGTGGTAGTTGACATCCAGCTGGATGCTACCAAGCCGGCATTCGGCAGCGCAGAGATCGGGTACTGTGATACAAGAGCCTTTGAAGCGGCTATCAAACAACTGGGAGAACATATAAAACCAGATTGCCTGGTATTGGTAGAGACCACTGTACCGCCGGGAACCTGCAAGAACATTGTGAAACCCATTCTTGAGGAAGAATTTAAAAAACGGGGGATAGATGTCAAAAAGAATCCTCCCCGCATTGCGCATTCCTACGAAAGAGTAATGCCGGGAGCAAATTATGTAACTTCCATACGGGATTTCTGGAGGGCCTACGCGGGGATAGACGAGGAAGCAGGAAACCGAGCAGAGGTCTTTTTAAAAAGAGTCCTCAATACCCAGAAGTACCCACTTTCCCGGCTGGGAGATACCAACGCTTCAGAATTGGCAAAAACAATGGAAAATTCGTTCCGGGCCACAAATATAGCTTTTGTATACGAGTGGACCCTTCTGGCGGAAGAGGCAGGAATTAATCTCTGGGAGGTGATTAATGCAATCCGGGTTAGGCCTACTCACCGGAACATTATGTCTCCAGGTTTAGGGGTAGGAGGATATTGCCTTACGAAAGACCCTGTTCTTGCCCACTGGGCATATAAGGATATTTTCAAGCTAAATAGAGCAAATGATGACTCTGTCCTGGGGCACTGGAGAACCTGGGAAAAATTTAAAGAGCATGTAGGGCTTCCCATGACAGTAGAATCGGTTAATATAAATGACCTTATGCCTCTGCATACCGCAGACTTAACCCAGGAAGCACTGGGAGGAAACCTTGCAAAGCAGAAAGTATTGATACTGGGTGCCTCATATTTGTGCGATGTAGGAGATACACGTCATTCTCCTTCCGAAATACTCTGGCATGCCTTAGAAGAAAGAGGAGCCCTTCCCTCTGTGCATGACCCCCTGGTAAAAGTATGGCCTGAGATTCCTTCGGCAAAGGTGGAAAAAGACCTCTGGGAAAGTATGAAGGGAAAAGATGCAATAATCTTTGCCGTGGCTCACCGGGAATACTTAGGACTTTCTCCTGAAAAGATAGTAGAAGCAGTCGGAAAACCATGCGCTATCGTGGATACCCAGAACATCCTTAACGATGAAGAAATTAAAGCCTACCTTAAATTAGGTTGTGAGGTTAAAGGAGTGGGTAAGGGACACATAAGATACCTCAAGGAAAAGATAGAGGGGAATAAGTCGGAGAGATAAGCCTATGACAGTGATAGTAGATTACGGTATGGGAAACTTAAGGAGTGTGGCAAAGGCAGTGGAAAAATGTGGGGAAAGTGTAGTAATAAGTGATAGTCCTCTGCGTATAGAAAAAGCTGCAAGGCTAATTCTTCCCGGTGTCGGGGCATTTGGCCGAGCCATGGAGAACCTTCGCCAACTAAAGCTGATAGAACCGCTGAAAGAGAAAATAGGGGAAGGGACCCCTTTCCTGGGTATTTGTTTGGGGTTGCAACTGCTCTTTGAATGGAGCGAGGAGGGCAACGTGGCCGGATTAGGCATTATACCGGGAAAAGTGAAAAAATTTCCCTCTCTCCCGGGGCTGAAAATACCTCATATGGGGTGGAATAACATAAAACTTACCACTGGCAATTCACCGCTCGCCAGCAAAATATTTAAAGAGATTCCAGACAACTCTTACTTTTACTTCGTGCATTCGTATTATGTGGCTCCAGCAGAAGAGACGGTTATCTCCTCTGCTACACCCTACGGAATAGACTTTGCTTCCTCCGTAATCTGCAAGAATATGTTTGCCTGCCAATTTCACCCGGAGAAGAGTTCGAAGACAGGATTAAAGCTCATTCGGAATTTTCTGGGACTGCCCGTAGAACGCGAGACTTGGTTATAAATACAGGATATGTTAAATTAAGTGTTTAATTAGGTAGGAAGAATAAATTATGCAAGAGGAAACCTGCCCTGTAGTGATTCTGGATTTCGGTTCTCAGTACAATCAATTAATTGCCAGAAGAGTGCGGGAATGCAGGGTATACTGCAAGATAGTCCCCTACAATACAAAGGCTGAACTACTAAAAAAGTGGAAAGTAAAGGCGCTTATTCTTACCGGCGGCCCTTCCAGTGTCCATACTCCTGATGCGCCCTTTCCTGACCCGGATATTTTTCGTATAGGAGTGCCTATACTGGGGATATGCTATGGTTTGCAGCTAATAGCAGAAGTCATGGGCGGGAAAGTTGTGCCTTCCCACAAAAGGGAGTACGGAAGGACTCCCCTCCTGGTAGCTAAGGAAGATTTACTGCTTAAAGGTTTCGAGAAAGAAGAAACAGTATGGATGAGCCATGGAGACAGGATAGAGAAAAAGCCGGAGGGATTTCTTACCCTTGCCTCCACCCCCAACTCCCTCCACGCGGTAATCGGCCACCCGGAGAAAAAAGTCTTTGGAGTGCAATTCCACCCGGAAGTAGTACATACTCCAAAAGGGACAAAAGTTTTTCAGAATTTCCTCTTCGAGATTGCCGGGCTCTCTCCTTCCTGGACCATGGAATCTTTCCTGGTAAAGAGTATAAGAGAAATAAAGGAAAGAGTAGGCAGAGAAAAAGTAGTCTGTGCGCTTTCCGGGGGGGTGGACTCCTCGGTACTGGCAACCCTCCTTTACCAGGCAATAGGGAAAAACCTTTTCGCCGTTTTCGTGGATAACGGCTTGCTCAGAAAAGGAGAAAAGGAGCGGGTAAAAGAAATATTTGGCAAAAAGCTGGGACACAACCTTCGCATAGTGGAGGCACGGGAGAGATTCCTCGAGGCACTAAAAGAAGTAAGGGACCCGGAGAAAAAAAGAAAAATTATCGGCAGGGAATTTATCAAGGTATTTGAGGAAGAGACACAGCACATCGGCAAAGTCAAATTCCTGGCCCAGGGAACACTCTATCCCGATGTCATTGAATCTGTCTCTTCTTTCGGCGGGCCCTCTGCTACCATTAAGACCCACCACAACGTAGGAGGCCTGCCAGAGAAGATGAACTTTGAGCTTATAGAGCCGTTCCGCGAACTTTTCAAGGACGAGGTAAGAGAACTGGGAAGAAGAATGAATTTACCCGAAGAAATAATTTCCCGCCATCCCTTTCCCGGCCCCGGGTTAGGCGTACGCATCATCGGGAAAGTAACCGAGGAAAGCCTGGAAATTCTGCGGGAAGCGGATTATATCGTGGAAGAAGAGGTGAGAAGAGGGGGATTATACGACAAATTGTGGCAGGCTTTTGCCGTATTTCTTCCCGTACGCTCAGTGGGAGTGATGGGAGACGAGAGAACATACGAAAATGTAATTGCGGTAAGAATAGTGGTATCGGAGGACGGAATGACGGCTGATTGGGCAAGAATCCCCCACCAGGTTTTAGACAGGATATCCAACCGGATTATAAACGAAGTAAAAGGAGTAAACCGGGTGGTTTATGATATCAGCTCCAAACCACCCGCCACCATTGAATGGGAGTAAAATGCTGGCCAAGAGAATAATTCCCTGCTTAGATGTAAAAGAGGGAAGGGTGGTAAAAGGTATCAATTTTTTCAACCTGCAGGATGCAGGGGACCCCGTAGAGAATGCTGCGCGTTATTCCGAAGAGGGAGCTGATGAAATAGTCTTCCTGGATATCACTGCTACCATAGAAGGCAGGAATACCATGCTCAATGTGGTTGCCAAAACCGCTGAAGAGGTGTTCATCCCTTTGACCGTGGGAGGAGGGATAAGAACATTAGACGACATACGTGAACTCCTCAAGAGCGGAGCAGATAAGGTCTCTATCAATACAGCCGCAGTAAAAGACCCCTCCCTGGTATGGGAGGCCGCGGAAAAATTCGGCAGCCAGTGTATCGTGGTAGCAGTAGACGGCAAATATGTTTCTCCCGGGAAATGGGAGGTCTACATAAATTCCGGAAGAACTCCCACCGGGATACAGGTGCTGGACTGGGTAGAAGAGGTAGAAAAAGCAGGAGCAGGTGAGATTCTCCTCACCAGCATAGATGCGGACGGCACCCAGAAGGGATACGACATAGAACTTACCCGCCTGGTCTCCCAGAAAGTAAATATACCGATAATTGCCTCAGGAGGCGCAGGAAAACCGCTCCATTTTTACCAGGTGCTCACCGAGGGTAAAGCCGATGCTGCACTGGCCGCCTCCCTTTTTCATTACGGCATACTTACCATCCCCCATCTCAAGAAATACCTGCAAGAAAAAGGTGTGGAAGTAAGAGTATAATATGATTGTAGCTTGTTGCTTCTTTCCCGGTTTTGCGGGGAAAGAGAACAGGCAGAAAAGGCTCAAGGCTAATTCAGGGGCTGTTTAAAATGTGTGGAATATTTGGTATTCATAGTCACCCCAATGCTGCTTCCCTGGCTTTCCTGGGACTATGGGCTCTCCAGCACAGGGGGCAGGAGAGCGCAGGAATAGTGGCTTCCGAGGGAGACAAAGTGTCCCATAAATTAGGAATGGGACTTGCCTCAGAAGTATTCACCGGGGATGCGTTAGAAAATCTTCCCGGGAACCTTGCTATCGGGCACGTGCGCTATTCCACCACAGGGTCTTCCACGCTGCGCAATGCCCAGCCGTTCCTGGTGCGCTGGCAAAAAGGATATCTTGCCATTGCTCACAACGGTAACCTGGTAAATTCCTTCTCACTGCGGGCAGAACTGGAGAAGGACGGCACCATTTTCCAGAGCACCATGGATTCCGAAGTGATTGTGCATCTCATAGCCAGAAGCAAAGAGAAAGAAGTGGAAGGAAAGATAACAGATGCCCTTTCCCGGATAAAAGGAGCTTACTCCCTAGTTATCCTCACCGGGAACAAAATAATCGCGGTGAGGGACCCGCACGGGTTTCGCCCCCTGAGCTTAGGGGACCTGGGAGGAGCACCCGTAGTAGCCTCAGAAAGCTGTGCTTTTGACCTTATCGGGGCAAGATTCATAAGAGAAATAGAGCCGGGAGAAATGCTGGTGATAAACCGGGCAGGAATTACCTCCCATCATCCTTTTAAAAAAGTTACACCCTCTTTCTGTATATTTGAATTCATCTACTTCGCACGCCCGGACAGCTGGATTTTTGGCGGGAGTGTGTATCTGACCCGCAAAAGACTGGGCGAACACCTCTACGAAGAAGCCCCCTCACATGCAGATTCTGTGGTCCCCATCCCTGACTCCGGGAATTATGCTGCCCTGGGTTACGCCCAGAAGGGAGGAATACCTTTTGAGCTGGCAGTAATCCGCAATCACTACGTGGGCAGAACATTTATCCAGCCATCCCAGAGCACCCGGGACATGGGAGTAAAGATAAAACTTAATCCCTGCCGTTACATACTCAAAGAGAAGAAAATAGCCGTAGTGGAAGACTCTATCGTACGGGGAACCACCTCGCGGGTAAGGATGAAAAACTTGCGGGCAGCCGGGGCAAAGGAAATCCACCTGCGGGTGAGCTGCCCTCCCCATCGCTTCCCCTGTTTCTACGGGATAGATTTTCCCGATTCCAAAGAACTTGCAGCAAATGTTATGGGGATAGAAGGGATAAGGAAATTCCTGGGACTGGACTCTCTCTCTTACCTCTCCCTGGAAGGGATGCTTTCTGCCATGCCCCAGAAAGGGAAGAATTTCTGTACGGCTTGTTTTACAGGAAATTACCCGGTAAAACCTGCGGAAAAGGTAGATAAATTTATCCTGGAGAGAAGAGGATAAAAGTGGGCAGGAAGAATGTTTTTCTGGCACCCTGCCCGGAAAAAGTTCTGGGTTTGTACTTTGTGTCTGGAGTGCAGCCGAGACAATTTGCAACCTTCACAGCGTATATTGAGAAGTAGTCATCATCAATAACGTCTCCCGGGAGGTGAGCATGGGAAAAAAGCTTAGAGTAGGAGTTATAGGAGTAGGCGGCATAGGCAGAATACACATCTCTTCTTACCAGAAAACAGGGGAAGTAGAAGTCGTCGCTGTAAGCGATGCAAGCTTAAACAAGGTAAAACAGGTAGAGAAAGAATTCGGTATCCCCCGGGGCTATAAAGACCCGGAGGAAATGCTGGAAAAAGAGAACCTTGATGCAGTGAGTATCTGCACCCCAAATTTTCTGCATGCTTCTCAAAGCATACTATCCCTGGATAAAGGATGCCATGTCCTCCTGGAAAAACCCATGGCTACGAATACCCGTGAAGCCAGGGAGATAGTAAAAAAGGCCAAGGAAAGCGGAAAAGTTTTAATGATGGGAATGACCTGGAGATTTATGTCTTCCTATTCCTACCTTAAGAGACTTGCTCAGCAAGGTGAATTCGGAGATATTTATTATGCACAGGGGAAATGGCTTCGCAGGAGGGGCGTGCCTGGTATGGGAGGCTGGTTTACTACCAAAAAGATGAGCGGTGGAGGTCCACTGGTGGATATTGGAGTACACGCCCTGGACTGTCTCCTCTGGATAATGGACTTCCCCCGGCCGGAGAGAGTGAGCGGATTTGCCTTCCAGAGATTCGGCTTCCGCGCAGGGGATGGTGGATGGCCTCCACCTGTCACACGCGACGAACAGGATATAAAAACCAGGGTTTTTGACGTGGAGGACCTGGCAGGAGGTATAATCCACTTTTCCGGCGGCAAAGTAGCCATACTAGAAGCAAGCTGGGCACTTAACCTGGAATCCGCCAATGGCATCTCCCTGGCCGGAGACCGGGGAGGAGCCACAGCCCCTCCCGTAAAAATCTACCGGGAAAGAAACGGAGTGCAGGAAACTATTATCCCTGAAATCCCCGAAGGCGAGACATACGTGGAAGAGGTAAAAGAATTCCTGCGCTGTATAAAAGAAGGGAAAGAACCTTCTGCAAATGCCGAGAAGGGATACGAAGTCCTGCGCATCCTGGAGGCAATTTACACTTCTTCCCGGGAAAAGAGGGAGGTACAATTATGATTTTATCTTTCCTAGGAGAATTCTCTCGGGAAGAGCTGCAGTTTGCCAGATATACAGGCTTCCGGGGAATAGAAGCAGATGCACATCCTGAAAGTGAGTTTATAAAAACATGGAGGGAAATAGGCAAGGAAGGGATCAGGGAGCTACTCGATGAGCACCAAATAAAAATAACCGCCCTGGCCACGCATGCGAATCACCTTTCTCCCCAGCGGGAGGAAAGGGAAAGGGTAAATACTCACCTTCTTGCACTTATAGACATTGCCTCCCAGCTAAACGTAGAGGTAATAGCAACCTTTGCCGGGAGAATTCCTGAGCTTTCTGTGGAAGAAAATATCCCTGAATTTAAAAGAGTCTTCACTCCCATCCTGCAAAAGGCAGAAGAAAAAGGGATAAAGATTGCCATAGAGAATTGTCCCATGATGCATGGCCACCCATTTCGCGGTATCAACATTGCCTACGCACCCAAAATATGGGAAATGATGCTGGAAGAAATCCCGTCTCCCTCCCTGGGGTTGGAGTTTGACCCCTCGCACCTCCTCTGGCTGGGAGTGGATTACATCAAGGTCCTCAGGCAATGCGTGGAGAAAGTATTCCATTTCCACGCCAAAGATACAGAAATATTAGAAGAAACCCTGGAGGAAGAAACCATTTTTGGCAAAGGATGGTGGCAATACCGCATACCCGGCTTCGGGGAAATAGAGTGGGAAAAGATTATCCACATTCTCCGGGAAAACTCATATCAGGGAGGCTTTGCCATAGAACACGAGGACCCGGTTTTTTCCGGGGAAAGAAGG
>JALUVB010000248.1 GCA_027021085.1 bacterium | reverse complement strand
AGAGTTTTATGTAGGAATCACACAGAATCTAAGCAAGCGTATTTTTGAACATAACACTAATTGTTCTGCTTATACAAAGTCAAAATGTCCCTGGAAGTTGATATGGTATGGTGTCTTTGGGCAAAGAGAGAAAGCAGAAAGTTTTGAAAGATATTTAAAAAGTGGTTCGGGAAAGGCTTTTATGAAAAAGAGGTTGGTTCCCAGTCCTCCGAAGCCTTGGCGAAGGAGGGGAATACCTATAAGGAATTGCCCACCTACGTTCTGAGAAAGCAGAACTTCGGTGGATATAATTTGGTTTCTATTCTGCCTTTTCCACGCCCGGTTTGCTCTGGTCGTAAGTCTTAATCAGGATATCAATTTCTCTATCAGTCATGCTGCATAAGTTCAGAAAGATAATGGGAAATTCAAGTAAATAGAGATGGGAATATTTATACCACATCCTTCCAGTTGTATAAAGGGATATGAGAAGTTATAATCTATGCGGAAAGGTAAAGGACGGATATGCGTATTAAGGACTATAACCTCTATTGGGGTGAGTTGCACACCCATACTTTCTGCGGTAATAGCTCATTCGGGACTATTGAGGATGCAGCTGAGATTGCTCGCACCCATTTGGATTTCTGGGCGCCCGGGGAACATTACAACTTACCGTTAAGAGAAATACGCCATTCTATGTTTGACTGGGAAAGAATCAGCAGGGTTGTTGCCGAGAGTAACGACCCCGGGCGATTTGTTACTTTCCCGGGCTTTGAATTCGCCCGGGAGGAGGGTGACTATAACCTGTATCTTTGCCGGCCTATTAGCACATTACCTGAAATTAAGGACTATCCGGACCTATTTGCTTTTGCCCGAAGAGAAGGTGCAATCGTAATCCCCCATCATTTGGGTTATAAGGTCGGCTGTCGAGGAATGAGATGGGACTGGTTCGACCCCTCAATTATGCCTCTGGTAGAGATGTTCTCCATGCACGGTTCTTCTGAGGACGACCGAGGGGATTTTCCCATGGACCTTCCCTGGATGGGGCCTAGGGAGACGGGAGGAACAGTTTTGAAAGGGTTGATGCAAGGCCATATTTTCGGCCTCATTGCCTCCTCAGATGGCCACAATGCTTATCCGGGTTCCTACAAGATGGGACTCGTTGCCGCCTATGCGGAAGAGTTAACCCGGGAATCGCTCTGGAATGCCCTTCGTGCCAGACGCACCTATGCGGTGACCGGAGACCGTATCCTTATGGATTTTCGGATTAACGGACACCTGATGGGTGAGATTTGCCCTTTCAGCCAGGAGCGTTCTATCTCCGTGTGGGTGGAGGGGCTGGATGCCCTGGACAAAATAGAAATTATAAAAAACGGCCATATCCTCTTGCGGGAGCACGCTTCTTTAGACCGGAATTATCCCCTTGAGGGAGAGAGCAAGTTCAAAATCCGGCTGGAATGGGGCTGGGGTCCTGGGGAGCCCTTTGAGTGGCGGGGTTCACTGAATCTCAAGGGAGGGGAGATTTTATCTGCTTTCCCCTGTTTTGGAGCCCCTGGTCCAAATGAAATCCTGTCTATGAGCAGGAATGTTCTCAACTGGGCATCTGTGACAGTAGGAAATAGTATCTTCGACTGGAAAACTGGCCGCTACGGGCGGGAGGGAACTAATAGTATTGTCTTAACCATTCAGGGAGATGGTCGTACCCTTCTGGTTCTCAAATTAAATGACCGTACTTTTAGCTGTTCCCTGGCCGAGCTGATGAATGGTTCCCGAGTTGAACTTATGGAAGGTCCGTTTGACCAGAAGGTTAAATTTCACGAACCAATTGCAGAAAGTCAATATTGCAAATCCCTGGAAATTGCGGATACATACAGCGGAAGCCGGCAGCGGGATTTCTATTACCTGCGCCTCACTCAGGCGAATGGACAGATGGCCTGGAGCTCACCAATTTGGGTTGAGTCTCCCATTTAAAGTCTTGGAAAAAGGGGACTGTCCCCTTTTCTACTCCCCTTGCAGGATGTAGGTGAAGGAAGTTTGAGGCTGGATGTATTTTTTGATGGTTTCCTGTATGTCTGATAGGGTGACTTTTTTTATTTTTTCTTCCCACTGCAGGGGGA
>JALUVB010000247.1 GCA_027021085.1 bacterium | reverse complement strand
TTCCTTTTCTATGCTGCTTTCCAGCTGCTTTTGAGGAAAGCAGGGATATAGGAGGCTTCTCTTGGCCCCAGTAGTATTTCCCAGCCTGGCAATTCTTCTTCCAGCTCGCCCACTATTTGGGCCACATAACCGGGGATAATAAGTTTCCGATGCTTAATTTTCTCCTCTATTTTGGTTTTCTTTACCAGTGCAGCAATAGTTTCTGCATTGAATTTATCTGCTGCCCAGGCAGTAAGCACGGATAACCCTTCCGAATCCTGCACAAGCAGCCAGGCCGGGGTGCGGGAGTTTTCCACTTCTCCTGAGACAATGAAGTAGGAAAGAGCAAAGTTCACGGTAACTATAACCGGGGAATTCTCGTCAGGTTTGCCTATTTCGTATATGCCTTCCGGGGTGGCCATCGGTCTTTGAGGGTCGGTGAATATATTCAATCTTTCTATTAATAGAGGAAAAAGAGTTTCTCCTGCAATATGGTTCATTACTACGGCGCTGGAATATTTTGCAATTAGTATGGAAGCGTAAAGGGCTTCCTTGAGGTAATCATCTGTTAATCTTCCGGTAAAAGAGATTGTGGGATAACCCAGGGTCCTGAATTTTTTTAATATGCTTGCCCTTCTCAAGCTTACCATGTCCCTGAAAAGGGTTTTAATATCATTTGCCCCGGTATCCAGGACCAGGTTTTCCACTCCCATTTGCTTAATCTTCTCTATCAGGGGGATGAGTTTTTCTATCCCTTCTGCTTTTACTGCCAGGGGTACGCGAAATTCTTTTGCCAGTTTAGCCATCGAGGCAAAATTTTCTTCTGTCGCTGCGTAAACAAGGGGGCAAAAATCGGATAGTTCCTTTAAAACCTTTTCCAGGTTCGCAGGACTTTTGCTGGCAAGAATCACGGCTTTTTTTGTGGATAATGCCTTCTGTGCCAGTTCCAGAAATTTGCCTTTCCCCCTGTCTTCCACTGCTACGAGGTCTGCTTTTAAGCTCAGTCCCACCCTTTCGTATTCAAGAGTTTTAAGCCTGTTTATGCGTTCTTCTATTTCTTCCTCGCTCATATCCTCCGATATGGTGGTACCTATCCCGGTGGGGCTGTAAAAGGTTTTCTCATGGCGGAATAATACTATCTCTCCTCCCAGTTTGAGTTCTGATTCCCCCTTGCCAATGGTAACGGTTTTTATGGGAGGCGCAGAAGATTCCTGCAATTTTGCCCGGGATTCTTCGCTTACATCCGGGCACTTGTCCAGGGATACTTTTCCCATGGCCAGCTGCATGGCAAAGGCTAAGCAGGTGGGGAACCCGCATTTTTTGCAGTTTGTTTTAGGTAGAAGCTTAAATATTTCCAGAGCATTCAGTCCCATTTTTCAACCTCCTTTCAAGAGAATCCCCTTTTGGCGGTAAAACCTCACAGTAGTTGGGGTAAAGGCGCCTCTTCAAAGCACTCTCGAGGGTTCTACGTCATTATCATAGGAGACAACTGCCATTTCTCTTTTAAATATTTTAGGAATAGAAGCAATAAGGGCATCTATAAATTTAACCGAATAATCTTCGTAAAGATTAATAGCAGTTCTTACATTAAAATTATCCGTTATTTTAAGTTCTCTTAAATTTATAATGCTTTTTAGTGCTTCAGTCACTTCCTTCTTAGGTATCTGATAGAAACTCAGAAGTGTCCAATGTACTTCGGCAATTACCAGAGAAGAGGTAAAGGCAGAAACTTTTTTCTCTTTGATTATTTTAAAAGGATGGAAACATTCTGCAAAGATTTTATCATCTTCTCTGATTAATACTTTCAAGAATACATTGGTGTCAATAAAATACTCCATATTCTACAATCTTTGATAATGCTTCTCAAGAATGTCTCTTGCTTTCACGGCGGATTTCCCCTTTCTGGGTTTTAACTTCCCCGCCAGGTTCAGTATGTCAAGGGGAGGTGTTATTTTAATTGTCTTTTTACCCTCTTCTATTTCTAATATTACTTTAGAGGGGGTTTTAAGAGAAAGCATCCCTCTTAATTCCTTGGGAATAGTTATCTGCCCTTTTTTAGTAAGGGTAGTAAAATATGCCATTACTTACCTCATTTTTATTACTTACTTTTATTCTAATCCTTACCAAATTATTCTGTCAAATCAAAGGTTCCATTTCCAGGGCAGGATGTTTTTTCTCCTGCAGGAAAGTGAGTATTTCTTCCTCGGTTACTCCCACTGTCTCATCGGCAATCATATTTGGCAAATCAGGCATTCCTATCTCTTCGCATCTTTTGACCAGTCTCTCCCAGATTTCTTCCTTGAGCATTTTGGGCATCCATACCAGTCTTTTTATTCCTCCTTCGGAAGCAATGAATTTCTTCTGGGTGATGTTAAATTTTGAGTGCCCCAGGAAGCCCGGGTTCTGTTTGCCTCCTCCGATGGTGCCTGCCAGCGTGGTAAATTTCATGCCGCAGGGAGTATCGCCCTTGTATTCCCGGTTCACGGTCATTATTCCGTTGCAAAGGGGTAATACCACGGCAATACATTCACAGCATCCGCAGGTGGTCATGGGGTCTACCATTAAACTGTATATACTTACTCTCTCCAGCGCTCCCCGTGAGGCTTTGTTTACAAATTCATTGCATCCCTCCCACTGTCCCAGGCGGCTGTCAATAATTGCTCCTTTTTTCACCGGCTGGTTGGGTCCTTCGGGATTTATCCGGTTAGAGGCTCTGCAATCAAGCCAGGAGTAGGCACCGCACAGCCCTGTGCGTTCCGGGGTGACTATGCAGACATGAGAGGGAGCAAATGACTGGCATAGGGTGCAGGAGTAGAATGTGTCAACTTCTTCATCGGTCATACCGGCAAGTCTCTCATCCCTGGCTTTCCAGACTATTCTTGCTTTTTCCAGTATCTCTTTTACCTTTTGCTCGTCCGTGTATAGCTTTACCTGCACCTTATCCAGGATATTCCCGAATACTTCATGGTACTTGGCATGTATGACCATACCCAGGTGCTTTAAACGGAGTCCCTTCTCCTTGGCTTTCTTGCTTATCCTTATCCATACTATCTCCCTCTGTCCTATATGCATTGCCCCGTTTATATAGTTTATGTAATCGTGGATTTGCCTTTCCAGGATGGGTTCAAACTCCTCCTGCATTTCTCTGCCGGCTACCTCCACTACTATGGCTAAGGGCGTCTGTGTGCCTTCCGGTAGCTCATCAAGGTCAGAACCGATGACTTCTACTTTCCCGTCTTCCACCTGGTTGAGGGGAAGGGTGGTAGTCCATTCGCAGGATAATGTTCTTGTCCCTCCTGCTTCAAGGTAAAGGTCCTCTTTTCTCACCCTTTCTCCTTCAAAGGCGGGTCCGTAGGGAACCGGAATGGGGACTTTGCTTACCGTGACTTTCAATCCCCTTACTTCTACGGCCTTGGCTACTATCCGGTCGTGGGGAATGTTGGAAACCACGTGCTCATAGGTGCATACTCCGGTGGGAAGAATCTGCGGGATAGGGGTGTCAGCAATGGTGGGAAAACCAAAATTAATTGCTCCTGCGGCATTGGCATACCATTCTTCCGAGACGTAGCCCAATGCCAGGACAAAGGCAAATATCCTGTCCTTGTTGTAGATAAGAATTCTTCGGAAATCTCCTGGTTCTATTCCTCCAAAGGACATGGCAGCCCTTACCGCGAATCCCAGGGCAAACACAGCCTCATAAATCTCCGGTCCGAATGGCACCAGCCGCACGGGCCAGCCGATTTGCATGCCTCCTTCCACCAGTTGCTCGGCGAACCTCTTCCCTGCGTGCTGGGCACACATGAAGACGTATAGATTTTTCTCCTGCAACTCCTGGGCGATTTTCATGGCAGTCGTTGCGTCGGGGGCTGCTCCGGCAATGGCGGCAAACCCGGGTGCAGTACCATCCACAAATTCAATGCCCCTTTTCCTTAAAATTATGTCGTTTGCTGCACCCAGCCAGAGCTTGCCTTCCGGCGGTTCTTCTTCCGGGAAGTAGAAGTCAGGTTCTTCCAGGTACTTTACTGCTTCCATCATTTCCTCGGCAAATAGAGTTACCATGCCGGCGTCCAGCGTGGGGCCCAGGTAGGGTAGGTGTACTTTCTCATGCACGGGTGCGGGTAAGAATTTTCTACATAGGGAAAATACTTTTTCCATGTCAGATAGTTTCTCTATTTTTTCTCCCAGTATGCCGTATATGATTGGCAGGTAATAGGCAGTTTCCGGAAAATGCACCTCCTGGTTAATACCAAACTTATCAACCGCTTCTTTCCATTTCTTTTCTGCCATATCTACAATTTTGTGTGCTCCCCTTATGGCTGCTGAAGCAATAATTTTAGACATATTCTCCCCTCCTTATACCCGAGAGCCTATCCAAGGGCAAATCTTTTGTTGAAACGGGATTCATTCCAGTCCCCTCCTCATCTCCATATCAAAGAGGACCCTTTCCCTGGCTTTATCTATACCCAGCGCTTTTCTCTTTTTATTAATATGCTCTATCATTAAATGGGCAGCTTTCAGCGGGTCAGGTTCAAATGCCCATTTGCCGCCCATCTCCTCTTCAATTTCTTCAAACAGGTACCTGCTTAGATTCTTGCTCCCCAGTGTAGGCCAGGTAACGCCAAAGACTGTGAATACGCCGGAGGCAACAAAGTACTGTCCTATGGAGATAGCTTTTTCACTCATCCATTCCGGAGCTGCTCCAGCCGCGGGAAGCTCGGAGATATCATCACCCAACCCGCCTTCTTTCACCATGGCGGTTGCCGCTACCAGAATGCGTGAGTTATCCACGCAAGCACCTAAATGCAGGACAGGAGGAATACCCACGGCTTCGCAGACCTCCCTTAAACCGTCCCCGCAGTATTCCAGCCCTTTCACCGGGTCTAAGAGTCCCTCCTTGGCGCAGGCAATGGCTGCACAGCCTGTCTGGAGTACCAGCACGTCCTGTTTCAAAAGCTCCTTGACCATGATGAGGTGGGACTCATCATGGGTAACCTTGGGATTATTGCATCCTACCACGCCGGCTACCCCTCTTATTCTGCCTCCTATGATATTATCATTGAGAGGTTTGTAAGAAGCACGGAACATACCTCCCAGCATGTAAGTGATAGTCTCGTGTGTAAATCCTGCCACCAGGTCTACTTCTCCTGCAGGAATTCGCACCTGGGATTTCTTGCGCAGGGGGAATCGTTCAATAGCCATCTTGATTATTTCCTTTGCCTTTTTCAGAGCATTTTCCTCGCTAAATTCCATATGGGTTGCTCCGGAGATTTTGGCTTTTTCAGAAGTGGTGATAATCCGGGTATGGAAGCAGGAGGCTATGGTGGGCAGGGACTGCATTACGCATTGTACGTCTACTACCATCACTTCCACTGCGCCGGTGGTTATGGCAAGTTCCTGGTTAAGGAAGTTGCCTGCCAGGGGAATCCCGTGTCTCATCAGGACCTCGTTGGCAGTACAGCAGATGCCGGCAATATTTATCCCCCTGGCTCCTTTTTCTTTAGCCATCTTGAGCATCTCCGGGTCCCGGGCAGCCATTACTATCATTTCGGAAAGCAGGGGTTCATGCCCGTGTACAATAATATTTACCTGGTCCTCCTTGAGTACGCCCAGGTTTACCTTGCCCACGATGGGGGTGGGGGTGCCGAAGAGAATATCCTGTAATTCGGTAGCTAACATTGAACCTGCCCAGCCATCGGATAGTGCACAGCGCGTAGCCTGTCGCATAATATGTAAATAGTTCTGGTCAGTTCCCATATGAGTGCGGTGCAAAGCCTCTACCACTTCCCTGTCCACGCCCCGCGGTACCACTCCCAGTTTTCTCCAGATATTCTGCCTTTTGAGAGGCGCTCTTTTAACCAGGGTAATTTCTCCTTCCTGGTTTCCGAATTCGTGCAGGGCATTTATCCCCACCTGCAGGGCAATATCTTCTATTTTCTTCCCCTCCACTTCCAGGCCAAATTCCAGGGCAAGTTTAAGCAGCTTGTATTCATCTTTTATCTCGTATCCGGGTGCTTCTCCCCTGGCCACCTTTATCAAAGTTTCGGCTACGGCTCTTCCGTGGTCGGAATGGGCAGAAACGCCTGCTGCTACCATGCGCAGAAAGTTTCTCGCGGTAATGGTATCAGCGTCTGCTCCGCATACGCCCACCTGGGCATTTTCGCCGAAGGGATCTATCCTGCAGGGACCCATGGAACAGTTGCGGCAGCATATCCCCAGGATACCAAAGCCGCACTGGGGAAGTTGTTCCTGCAATCTATCCCAGGATAATTGGAAATCCTCCTCTCTTATTTCTTGCAGCAACTTTTTTGCAGAGCCATCACGAGACCACTCCATCATGCACCTCCTTAGGGTAATTTTATAAGCCTGCCGTCCGGGGTAACTGTTTCTCTAAATCCATTTTCCCCTTCCAGTATTTTCTCGAATTTCCCATAGTCAATCCAGCCTTCTAAGAGCTCGTCCATTAAATTTTCCACCCTCTCTTTTTTACGAATGAGTGCCATGTATATTCCGGCTGCTTCCACCTTGCCTACCAGCACCGCGCCAATTAGCCTGCCTTCTTTGAAGACCAGCCTCCGGTAAATGAATTTTTTCTCCTCTTTTCTCTCCCTGATTATTTCTCCGTTTCTTGCCTGCAGGCACCCCATGGAAATGAAAGGCAAACCAAAGAACTCTGCTGCATTGGCTCCTATGGAGCCTGGATACGCTTTCTCCCCGCCTGCCATATTTATCCCTGCGGTCTTTCCCTGTTCCTGAGCAGCAAGCCAGAGGGCATTGATAGTGCGTTCTCCGGTAACCAGGTCCTTTGTTTCCGCTACATCCCCGGCAACAAATATTTCCTGGAAGTTTGTTCGCAAATAATTATCCGCCACTATTCCCCAGTGAGTATTTATGCCGCTTCCCTCTGTGAAGGACAGGTTGGGTGAAACTCCCTTTCCCACGATGGCTATCTGTGCTTTGACCTCTTCCCCGTTATCCAGAAGCACCCCGCTCATCTCCTTATCTCCCAGGATTTCTCTCGCTGCCAGGCCTGTCCTGATTTTAATTCCCTTTTCCTGCAGCCACTTTGCTATTAGGCGGGAAGAGTTTTCCTCCACTACCCGGGAAAGTACGCGGGGCGATTTGACAATCACCTCTACGGCAAGCCCTTTTTTCTTTAAAGCATAGCCAGCTTTTAATCCTATTAATCCTCCCCCGAAAACAAGAGCCTTCTCAGCTTTCTCTGCTCTTTTCAAGATTTGCTTGGCATCTTCCAGGGTGCGAAAACCAAAAACCCCCTTCTTTTCTTCCCCTTTTACCATCAGTGCCTTGGGAGAGGCTCCGGTAGCAATCAGCAGGGCATCGTAGGGTATCTTTTTCCCCTCTTCTGTTTCCACCTTTTTTTCTTTTGGAAATATTCTGACTGCTTTTTTTCCCGGCAGAACCTTAACCCCGTTTTTCTGGTAAAAATCCTTTTCTCTCAAGTAGAGGTCTTCTTCGGAGTGGGTGCCTATGAGAAAATTTGTAATGAGACAGCGTGCATAAGCAGGGTAAGATTCGGCCGAGATTAAAGTAATCTCACCTTTTTTGTCTAAGCTTCGGATGCCCTCTATCCCATTTAATCCTGCGGCGCAGTTACCCAGTATTAAGTAATGCATCTTTCTCACCCCGTTTTCTTCTCTTCTCCATCAATTCCTGGAATTCTTCCGCCTCTCCGAAAAATAAAGCGCCCGTAGGACATGCTCTTACGCAGGGCGGAATTTCTTCCTCCTGGCAGAGGTCGCATTTAACGGCCGGCTGTTCTTCTTTTCCCAGTTTTATTACCGCAAAAGGACAGACCATCACGCAGGAGTAGCATCTGACGCATTTTTTCTCCTCAAATACCACCAGGCCGGTTTTCTCATCCTTTCTTATCCCGCCTGCAATACAGGCATAGACACAGGAAGGCTCCGGGCAGTGGCGGCACTGGAGAGGTATAGCATTATTTTCGTCTTTTCTCACTCTTATGCGGGAGATAGGAAGGGGTTGTTCCCGGATGGCCTTTTCCAGTTTATTTGAATGGGAATGTTTTATGGCGCAGGCTATCTCGCAACTTCTGCACCCCAGGCATCTTTCCTCATCCACAAATATTCTCTTCATGCTCGCAACTCCTCTATCAATTCACTTATTAACCCTATCGCCCTGGGATGTCTCATTACCAGGATATCGGCTCCCGCCAGCGCCAGAAGGGAAGCAGTGATTGCCTCCATCATTATGCCTCTTTCTTTTTCTTTCCCCATGGCGGGCTCCTTTGCCATAGGTATAGCCGCTTCTTTTACCTTCCATACTTCCTTGGCCAGGTTGCAAATCATGGGGAAGGCGAGTTTTTCGTCTTCCTGCACCAGTGCGGCTATCCTGTCCCTTTCCATTACCGAGTAAGTATACTCAATTCCGTAACCCAGCCCTCCTGTCGTGGGGTCCATGAGGAGCTTATTTTCCGGCACACCCAGGTCCAGGAGAAGTATGTTCAGCTGCTTGGCCAGGTTGACATCAATGGGAGTGGAGGCGATTACCACGTGTTTGTAAGCAATGGCAGAAGCACCAATTTGCTTGTAATTCTTGTCTGCCACTGGTGCAAGAGCTACATTTCTGCCTTCACAAAGCTCGGCAATTTTACGCAGTATTTCGGCATCCTTTTCCACGTCATCACATCCCCAGAATATTAAGGGAATATCTACTGCTTTTACTATTTCCTCCACTATTTTCATCTCTTCTTCTACTGAACGGTTCATCCCGTGCGGGTCGATTCCGAGCAATTGCACAGTAATCAGCCTGGCTCCGTATTCCTCCACGCATTTCTTGGCCCAGTCAGAGGGGCTTTGCAGCACGTTTTCGTATGGTTTGCGCACTGCCTCCGGCCAGTTCTCGGGCGCGTGGTCCCAGATCTCGTAAGCTATGATAGGAGAGTTTGGTATTTCTCCTTCGAAGTCATGGAACGAGTAGCAGTTTTCTCCCCCCACTGTTACTGCTTTTTCTCCTGTGCCCAGAGTAACCTCTTTTATCTTCCCCTTATACTGAATCTTTGGAATTTCCCAGTTCATCTTCACCTCCTAAGCAGGCGTTTTCCTTCTTTCGCTTCCGTAGCCTTCCCGGGAAAACCAGTAGCGTTCACCCGTTTTTAAGAACTTCAGCATCTCCTCTCTATTTGAGAGTTTCTTCATCCAGGAAAGCGGCTGAGTGGGTTTACCCCGTTCATACGTGGGGCCCAGGATTTTCTTTTCCTTCATTTTCTCCCTCCATATTTACCACTATTTTCCTGCTGTATTCCAGAAGCCGGGGAGCTTCTTCCCAGGGAGGTATCCCCTTGAGGTCTGCTTCTTTTATTCCCTGTAAGTAAGGGATGAAGCCCAGGAAATGGAAATCTTTCAGTCTTTCCCGCAAAAATTTTTTCTCTTTCTCATTACCTATTTTATTCCCTATCACCCCTATTCTTTTTATTCCCAGTTCCCCTGCTAACTTCCTGATTTTTAATGCGGTATCTACACTTTTCTCGCCCGGCTCAACTACGGTGAGCAGCCAATCTACTCCCTGGGAGGTGCCTCTCCCCAGGTGTTCTATCCCCGCTTCCATGTCCATAATCACCATATCATTCTGGAAGAGTATAAGATGTTGAAGCAGTGCCTTAAGAAAAGTATTCTCGGGGCAGGTGCAGCCCATGCCTCCACCCCTTACCGTTCCCATGATGCCCAGGTAAAGATTGCCCTCTCGATAAAAGAATTTCTCCGGTATATCATCCACACGTGGATTCAGGGTGAAAAAGATGGTGGGTTTACCCGGCTCTGCCCCGGTTCTTTCCGTAATGAGAGATTTCAACTCCACTAAAGGAATGACTTCCTCCTTTATCCCCAGGGTGCGAGATAGATTCGCATCAGGGTCAGCGTCTATCAGAATGACTCTGTTGCCTTTCTCCAGGTAGATTTTAGCAATAGATGCGGTTAAGGTAGTTTTCCCGGTGCCACCTTTCCCAACCACTGCTAATTTCATGATAACAATTAATTCTATCATATCACCTGGAATCTTCTGTGTAAAGATGTCCCATTTAACAAAAAAACGCGCCGATTCTGTGTCAGGATTTCCAAAAATCAGATTTCTCTTCGGGTGCCCGGATAGAAAGTCAGGAAAATGCGGGGTATAGGGGGAGGGCCATATAAATGGCATGGAGTTTGCTCTATTTTGAAACAGAAGGAGGTGATGAGAAATGGCAGTACTCAAAAAAAGAAGTGAAGAGTGGTCTCCCCTGCGGGACATCATGGTGTTTCGTGACGAGATGGATAGGCTCTTTGAAAACTTCTTCTCTCCCTGGAGCTTGCGGAGGAGAAAGGTGGGGGGTGAAATAGTATGGGCGCCAGAGGTGGATGTTTATGAAGATGAAAACAACGTGATAGTAGAAGCAGAAATCCCCGGACTCAAGCCGGAAGAGCTGGATATAAACGTAACCGGGAACACTGTTACCCTGAAGGGTGAGAAGAAAGGAGAGAAGGAGAAGAAAGCCAAGAACTATCACCTGCTGGAGCGTACCTACGGAAGCTTCGAAAGGGTGATTGAGCTGCCGGTGGAAGTAGAAGCTTCCAAGGCAAAAGCCAGGCTGAAAAACGGTGTGCTGGAAGTGGTTTTACCCAAGGTAGCGGAGGCAAAACCCAAACAGATAAAAGTGGAAGTCAAGTAAGCTTACTCACTGCCCCGAGATGCCTCGGGGCAGTTTTTTTATTTTTGCCTCCACCCGGATAAATCCGGGGAGAAAGTAGTGAACAGTAGTTAGTAGCGGGTAGATAGTAGCGAGGGGGATTTTAGACTATAGACCTTAGACTGTAGACGTTAGACCGGAAGATAGTGAACAGTAAGTAGTGAACAGTAAACGGTAAGCAGTTAATGGTAAAGGGGATAGATTGCGCAAGAATTACAAGTAACCAGCCCTGCCTGTTATGCCCGCCTGCTCCCGAAGGGCGGGCAGGCCTGCGGAAGCAGGTATCCAGGAAATGACGGTAAGTAGTAAGTGGGGGAGTGGTATCCTGACTGCTTGCCGATGCAAGGTTGGCCTCTTTTTGATAAAATGTAGCTTCCATGAATACAAAAATAGGAGTAATTGGCGGCAGTTTCAATCCCCCTCATTATGCCCATCTATTTATGGCGATGGAGACTCTTTGCCAATTTCACCTGGAAAGAGTGCTTTTTATCCCTGCCAATATTCCTCCCCACAAGGAAGAAGAGGGACTTGTCTCTGCTGTGCATCGTCTTAAAATGGTGGAATTAGCTATTGCAGGGGAAGAGAGGTTCCAGGTTTCGGATATGGAAATCAGGAGGGGCGGGGTTTCCTATACGGTGGACACTTTAAGGGAACTGAAACAAAGCTACGGGGAGATATATTTTATTGCAGGAAGTGATTCTGCTCTTGATTTGCCGAATTGGAAAGAACCGGAGAGTATCCTGCAGTTATCTACTTTCATAGTGTTTGAAAGGCCCAGTTACCCGTTTGGAAAAGTTAGAGACGACTTTAGAAGAGAAATGGTGCTGATGGATTCCCTTTTACTGGATATTTCCTCCCGGGAGCTGCGCAGCAGAATCAGAGAAGGAAAACCTGTGCGCTATCTTTTACCCTGCTCAGTGGAAAAATACATAGAGGAGAACTCGCTGTACAGATGAAGAAGGCAGTGCAATTCGGGGCGGGAAATATAGGAAGAGGATTTCTCGCGGACCTTTTTACCTCTTCGGGGTATCAGGTGGTATTCGTGGAAGTAAACAAGAGAATGGTAGAAGAATTGAAGAGGAGAGGTGAGTACGAGATTGAATTTGCCGGGGTGCCTCCCCGCAGGAAAAAGATAACCAATGTGAGTGCAGTGAATGGGATGAATATTCCCGGGGTGGTAGAAAATTGCTGGGAGGGAGATATTTTTGCCACCTCGGTTGGGAAGAATAATCTTTCCTCTGTAGCTTTACATCTTGCTTCCATAATCAGGGAGAGAAAAAGAAGAGGGCTTGATAACTATTTCAACCTGGTAATTGCAGAGAATGTAGCGGAGGGAAGCAAGTTGTTGAAAAAGCTCATTTATCAGAATCTCAGTGCAGAAGAACAGGAGTTTGCAGAGCATTTCCTGGGGCTGGTGGAAGCAGTTATTGCCCGCATGGTTCCCTTCATGGAGCCGGAGATGCAGGAAAAAGACCCGTTGTTTATAAGAGTGGAGGAATATTCCCTGCTTCCTGTGGATAAAAAGAGTTTCAAGGGAGAATTACCCAGAATAAGCGGGCTGGTTTTTGCAGAGGATATCCAGGCTCTGGAGGCAAGGAAGTTGTTCATGCATAATTTGGGACATGCCGTATTTTCCTATTTGGGATATTTAAAGGGATATAAATTTATTTATGAAGCCATTGCTGATGCCTGGATACATAAGAAGGTAGAAGCTATCTGGGAGAAATGTGAGGGTGGCCTGGTAAAAGAGTATGGCTTTCATCTCCTGTCGCTCAGAGAACACCGCCAGGACCTTCTAAGAAGGTTTGCTAACCGGGCCTTGAAGGATACCGTGGTAAGGGTTTCCCGTGACCCCATACGGAAGCTTTCGCCCGGGGAGAGGTTGATAGGGGGAGCGAGGTTCATAGAGCAACAGGGCGGTGACCTGGAAGCAATAGGCTGGGGGATTGCCGCCGCGCTTCTCTACGATTATCCCGGGGACAAAGAAGCGGTGAGATTGCAGAAATTGGTAAAAATGAAGGGAATAGATGGAGTCCTGGAAGAAATCTGCGGAGTTTCTCCCGGAGAAAAACTTGCTCTTTTAGTAAAGGAGATATGTAAGAAACTCCAGAGCGGGGAATTTGCATAGGGGCTGTAAGACTGGTAAAATCATAGGATTAAAATGAAATCGCAAGTACTGGAAAATATAGAAAACCTGCAATTTAAAGAAGTGCCCCGGCCGGAGCCTTCTTCCCGCGAGATGTTGATGAAGGTGCAGGCTTGTGCTATCTGCGGGACGGATATCAAGATTTACCACCATGGGCATCGGTTAATTACCTTTCCCAGGATTACCGGGCATGAGGTGGCAGGGGAATTGGTGGAAGTGGGAGAGGAGGTGGAAGGGTTTGCCCCGGGAGACAGAGTGGCAGTAGCTCCTGCTGTTCCCTGCAGGCGGTGTTATTACTGCCAGAGAGGGGAAGAAGCGATGTGTGAGAATCTGCGTGCGGTTGGCTATTACTGGGACGGTGGTTTTGCTGAATATATGTTAATTCCCCGGGAGGTAATTTCCGGGGGTTGTGTAAATAAAATACCGGAGGGATTAAGTTTTGAAGTAGCCGCTCTGGCTGAGCCCTTTGCCTGTGCTATCAATGCGCAGGAACTCATGTGGGTAAGCGAGGGAGATGTGGTAGTGGTAATCGGGAGTGGGCCCTTGGGCTGTATCCATTCGCGCCTGGCCAGGATTAAAGGGGCAGACAAGGTTATAATCCTTGAAGTGTCTGCTCATAGGTTGGAGATGGCTAAAGAGAAAGCCCGGGCTGATTTTTATTTCAATCCTGCAGAAGATAACGTGGTGGATAAGATAAAGGCAATCACAGGGGGAAGGGGAGCAGATAGAGTTATTGTGGCCTGTGGTTCAGATAAGGCTCAGTCCCTGGCGCTGGAACTTGTAGCTCCGCTGGGTTCGGTTAATTTCTTTGGAGGACTTCCCAAGGATAAGCCTCTTGCTACACTAAATACAAATTTCCTGCATTACAAGGAATGTTATGCAGTGGGAACACATGGCTCAAGCCCCCAGCATAACCGGCTTGCCCTGGAAGTGCTGGGAAGCGGATTGCTGGACGTGGAAGATTTGATAACACACAGGCTGCCGTTAAAAGAGTTAAAAACCGGTCTGGGGATAGCGGAAAAAGGGGAAGGGTTAAAAGTTATAATAGAGCCTTAAGGGATAATAGATGGAAGAACCATTATGAAGGAGGTAAGTGATGCCTTTTAAAGAGACAAAAGAGGAGCTTCTCTCCCTTTTGAAACAGATGCTTGAGATTCGTTACTTTGAAGAAAAGGTATGGGAACTGCTGGCCCGGAACATTATAAAAGGGGCTTCCCATGTTTATATGGGAGAGGAAGCAGTGGCTGTGGGGGCTATTTCTGCGATAAGAGATGATGATTATATAACCTCTACACACAGGGGACATGGACACTGCCTGGCAAAAGGGGGGAAGTTAAAGTATATGCTGGCGGAACTTTGTGGTAAAGCTACCGGTTACTGCAAGGGAAGAGGTGGCTCCATGCATATTGCAGATGTAACAAAAGGAAACCTGGGAGCCACCGGAATTGTTGCCAGTAATATTCCTGTAGCCACGGGAGCCGGTTATGCTATTAAACTCAGGGGAACAGACCAGGTTTGCCTTTGTTTCTTCGGCGACGGGGCCACAAACAACGGCGTATTTCATGAGTCTTTGAACATGGCTGCGCTCTGGAAATTACCGGTAATCTACATAATTGAAAATAATCTTTATGGAATGAGTGTCTCTGTGGAAAGGGCATCTGCCGTACAGGAACTTTACAAAAAAGGTTGTGCCTACAATATACCCGGAGAAGCAGTGGATGGCATGGATGTAATGGCGGTTAGGGAAGCTACCCGGAAAGCGGTGGAAAAAGCCAGGAAAGGAGGAGGGCCTACTTTGCTGGAATGCCGCACTTATCGATACCAGGGACATTCCCGTAGTGACCCACGGGTATATCGCACAAAAGAAGAAGAGAGTTACTGGAGAAAGAGGGACCCTATACAGAGTTTCTGGAAGAGGTTGATTGAGGAAGGGGTAGCCACGGAGGAGGAATTGCAGGGGATAGAAAAAGAAGTGGAAGAAGAAACCAATGAAGCAGAGAAGTTTGCTCTTGAAAGTCCTTATCCGCCTGTGGAAGAACTGGCAAAGGATGTTTACGTAGTAAAATAGTTTTAGTTTTGAGTTGTTAGTTTCGGATTTTACCGATTATGTGGGAGGCGATATGAGAGAAATCACTTATAGAGAGGCTTTGAGAGAAGCACTTATTGAAGAAATGAAGAGGGACGAAAGTGTATTTATACTGGGAGAAGATGTAGCTATTTATGGAGGAGCATACAAAGTTACCGATGGGCTTTACAAAATGTTCGGAGAGGACCGGGTAAAGGATACTCCGATTTCCGAGGCGGCAATTGCGGGAGTAGCCACAGGGGCCGCATTAACCGGAATGAGACCGATAGCCGAGATAATGTACATAGATTTTTCCACCCAGGCCACAGACCAGATGGTCAACCAGGCCGCCAAGATGAGGTATATGTTCGGGGGTAAAAGCAAGGTGCCTATGGTGCTCAGAACCCAGGGCGGGGCAGGAAGAGGAATTGCTGCACACCATTCGCAGAGTTTAGAGGCCTGGTATGTGCACATGCCTGGCTTGTATGTGGTTATGCCTGCCACTCCCTACGATGCCAAAGGATTACTGAAAACTTCTATACGTGATGACAATCCCATTGTCTTCATAGAGCATAAGATGTTGTACGGGATGAAAGGGGAAGTCCCGGAAGAAGAATATCTCATACCACTGGGAAAAGGGGTAATAAAGCGGGAAGGAGAAGATGTCACCATTGTGGCGTACTCGAGAATGCTGCACGTGGCACTGGAAGCAGCAGAAGCCCTGGAAAAGGAGGGAGTCTCCTGTGAAGTTATTGACCCCAGAACATTAAAACCGCTGGACATGGATTTAATAGCAGGTTCTGTGCGAAAAACTAATAAGGCAGTGGTAGTTTCGGAAGGATATCGTCACTGCGGGATGGCGGCAGAAATAGTTACCAGAATCATAGAGGAGTGTTTTGATGACCTGGATGCTCCGGTAAAGAGGATTACCACCCCTGATGTGCCCATTCCCATGAGCCCGGTTCTGGAAGAAGAAGCTATCCCTTCTGCTAAGAAAGTAATCCAGGCAGTGCAGGAAATTCTGTAGTAAGAAGCAGGGAAACAAGGATGTTTGTTTCTGCAAGAGAGGTGATTCTTGCCTCGATAGAAAAAGATATTGAAAAACTTGCCCGCCAGTTAGGTATAGAAGCCCTGGAAATTTACCTGGAAAGAGAACTCAAAGCTTTCTCCCCCACGGGAGAAAAAACAAACGTTTTGAAAAGCCGGGCGGAATTTCTTTCTGCCTGGAAGAAAAGCGGCTTGAAAATATTCTCTATCCTGGAAGCCAACGATTTTAGTGGAGATGTTAAGGAGGAAGTGGATTACATAGTAAGCGGCATAATGCTGGCAGAGGATATGGAGGCGGAAGTAGTGAGGATCGACCCGCTCCCCAAAAAAGAAGGAGCAACAGGAAAGGAAGAGGCGATAGAAAAGGCTGTAGTCATCCTAAGAGAGGCGCTGAATATTACCAGAAGCTCTTCTATTAAACTCGGCCTGGAAAATCATGGGGTTTTGGGTAACGACCCTGATTTTCTAATAAAGGTAATTGACCGGGTAAACTCTCCCAGATTAGGATATACCCTGGATACTGGCAATTTCTACTGGTCGGGCAAACCCTTATCTCGGGTTTATGAAATAATGGAAGAGCTCTCTCCCCGGGTTTATCATGCACATGTCAAGAATATCAAGTATCCCCCGCACCTGAGGGAAAAGGCGAGAGAAGTTGGCTACGAGTATGGCAAATATGTATCCCCTGTATTTGAGGGAGATATTGACTATGCTAAGGTGATGAAAATACTTAAAAAAGCAGGCTATAAGGGGGATTTCTGCCTGGAAGACGAATCCCTGGGAAAGTACGATTTCTCCACGAAGAAAGAAATCCTAAAGAAAGACCTTGCATACCTCAAATCACTGCTTCCTGAACAGTAGTTTTGCTTCATTTGAAATTTCCGGCAAATATTCCTGGCGGATGTCATCTGTCCTGGAATCCTCTCCCAGCCCAGGGCAAATCTCCTGGCCAGGAAACTAACTCCCTAATACAAAATGCACTACTCCTCCCGCCTGCCCGCCTCCCGATGTGTACCGGGAGAGGCAGAGGGGCACCTTATTTTAATTTCTCCCTCCTTTTTCGAGAAGATTTTTAGTGAGGCGACTCGCCATCTTATCTTTTTTTTTATCTTATGGTATAATACTGTCACTTTTTAAGGAGGAGAAAAAATGCCCATGATTTCTTTATCTGATGCTCTTGAGGCGGGAGTGCATTTTGGACATGTAACTCGTCGCTGGAACCCCAAAATGGAGAAATACATTTATGGGAAAAGGGAAGGTATCCATATAATTGACCTTACCAAGACCCTGGAAGAACTGGAAAAAGCCGGAGAATTTCTTAAAGATATTGCACGCAGAGGGGGAAAGATTCTCTTCGTGGGCACAAAGAAACAGGCTAAGGAGATTATTAAAAATGAAGCTGTTCGTTGTGGAATGTTCTATGCCACGGAACGATGGCTGGGTGGCACACTTACAAATTTTGAGACCATTCGCCGTAGCATTGCCAGATTAAAAGAATTAATGCAGATGGATGAAGAAATTCTAAATCTTCTTACCAAGAAAGAAGTGGCTCATTTACAGAAAGAGAGGGCCAAACTGGAAAAAAATCTTCTGGGAATCCTGGATATGGAAGAATTACCCGATGCGCTTTTTATCATTGACCCCAAAAGAGAGGATAATGCAGTGAGAGAAGCTAAAAATATAGGTATTCCCATAGTGGCTATTCTGGATACCAATTGCGACCCGGATGAGGTGGATTATCCTATCCCGGCAAATGACGATGCCATAAAATCAATTGCGCTTATAACCTCGGCTATTGCTGACAAAATAATAGAGGGCTTGGAAGAGGGAGGCTTGAAAGAGAAGCTGGAATTTTCACAGGAAGCGGAGGAATCCGGAGAAGGAGAGGTAAAGGAAGTTGAGAAGGAAACGGCGGAGAAGGAAGAAGAAGTAGTAGAAGAGAAAGAAGAGAAAAAAGAGAAAGAGGAAGCAAAAGATGAAAAGTGATGTCCAGAAAGTAAAGGAACTGAGAGAGAAAACCGGAGCAGGGGTTTTGGAGTGTAAAAAAGCTCTGGAAGAGGTAAATGGCGATATAGAGAAAGCCATAGAAGTTTTGCGGAAGAAGGGCATGGATATAGCCCGGAAAAAGAGCCAGCGAAGCACCAGGGAAGGCTTAATTGCCTCTTATATACATTTTGGGGGAAAGATTGGGGTTCTGGTGGAAGTCAACTGTGAGACTGATTTTGTGGCCAGGACAGAAGAATTTAAAGAGTTGGTAAAAAATATTACCATGCAGATTGCTGCCAGTTCTCCCCGGTATATTTCGCGGGAAGAGATACCGCAGGAAATAATAGAAAAAGAGAAACAAATCTACCTTTCCCAGTTTGCCAATCGTCCTCCCCAGGTACAGGAAAAGATTGCGCAGGGCAAGCTGGAAAAGTTTTTTTCCGAGGTCTGCTTGATGGAGCAGCCATTCATCAGGGATTCCGGGCTCACTGTTAAAGAGTACGTAGAATCTGTGATTGGGAAACTGGGAGAAAATATCCGGATTAAAAGATTCATTCGCTACCAATTAGGGGAAGAAGAGTAGTCCCGATGGCCAATGTCGGAGTTGAATGGCAGTCTCTGGTCCCGGGATTGGGCGGAATACAAAATTTTAAAGGGGAGTAGAATAAATTTGCTCTCTTTTTCGGTGGTGCATCGTAGTAAATCCTAATCATCTGGAGGGCGTACAGGCGAAATGCAGAAATACTCTCGTGTCCTGCTGAAATTAAGCGGTGATTTCTTTTCCGAAGAAGATTCCCCTATCAGCTGTAATTCATTACAATTCCTTACTCGTGAAGTAAAAGAAGGCTTTCAATTAGATGTGGAAATTGGGATAGTGGTGGGAGGAGGCAATATAATAAGAGGTGCTTCTTTGTCTGCTGGAGGGATTGACCGTTACACGGCCGATTATATGGGCATGATGTCTACCATTGTCAATGGTATGGCCCTGAAGAGTTTCCTTAACCTGGCCGGTATACCTTCTTCCCTTTATAGTGCTCTGGAAGTTAAGGGCGTTGTACCCCTCTTTGACCTGGAAAAAGTACGCAAAGACCTGGAAAGGAAAAGAGTGGTGATTTTGAGCGGAGGCACCGGCAATCCGTATTTTACTACTGATACCGCAGCAGCGTTGAGAGCGGTGGAGATAGGGGCAGATATTTTTTTAAAGGGGACCAAAGTTGATGGTGTATATGATAATGACCCCCTACTTCACCCTGATGCGCAAAAATTTGATTACCTCACTTACCAGGAGGCTCTTCAAAAAGGGGTAAGAGTTATGGACCTCAGTGCCATCACCCTGTGCCAGGAATACGCTTTGCCTATAAGAGTATTTAAAATGGACGAAAAAGGAAATCTTAAGAAGATTTTGCAGGGAGAAGATTTAGGAACTTTATTGAGGGAGGGGAGAAAATGATAAAAGAGATATTGAAGAATACTGAAGAAAAGATGCAGAAATGTGTAAGCAGTTTGAAACACGAATTTGCAGCTATTCGCACTGGCAGGGCAACCCCGGCGCTTCTGGATACTGTGAAGGTAAATTATTATGGGAATTTGACTCCGTTGAAGCAGGTGGCTTCCATAACAGTGCCGCAGGCTAATCTTTTACTTGTCAGGGTCTGGGATAAAACAGTGGTACGGGAAATAGAGAAGGCTATTTTGAAAGAGGACCTGGGTTTAGTCCCCCAGGTGGAAGGGGAGACAATAAGAATTCCTATCCCGCCTCTTTCCGAGGAAAGACGCGAAGAGTTAGTGAAAATAGTAAGAAGGATAGCAGAAGAGGGAAGGGTGAGCATAAGGGCACATCGAAGGCATACACGCGAGCAGATAGAAGCAGGGAAGAAAAAGGGGGAAATACCGGAAGACGATGCTTTCCGGGCGGAAAAGGAGCTCCAGAAGTTGACTGATACCTATATTGAGGAAGTGGATAAAATTCTTCAGATGAAAGAAAAGGAAATCAGGGAAGAATAAATGGAGGAGATATACCTACCTCCTCAAAACCTGGAGGCAGAGATAGCGGTCTTGAGCGCTATGCTCCAGGATACGGACACTATCCCCTTAATCCTGGAAAAGATAGACAAGGAGACTTTCTACCGCAGTAGTCATAAGTGTATCTTTCAGGCTATCCTGGACCTATACGAAAAAAACAAGCCGGTTGATATTATCACCCTGACAGACTATCTGAGAAACAAGGGTGAACTGGAAGAAATCGGCGGGGTGAGCTACCTGACTTCCATCTTTTCTTCGCTTCCTACCACTATAAATGTAGAGCATTACGTTGATATTGTCAGGGAAAAGGCAATCCGGAGAGGCCTTATGAAAGCAGGAATTAAAATAACAGAGGATGCCCAGCAGGGAGACAAGGCGATAGAAGCCATAATTGATGAGGCCGAGAAATATATATTTGACCTGGCACAAAGAAAGGAAGTCAAGGATTTTGTAAACATCCGCCAGCTTATGGAGGATACCTTAAAGTATCTGGAAGAACTTGCTGACCGAAAAGAGATTATTACCGGCGTCCCGGCCGGGTTCCGGGATGTTGACCTGAAAACTTCCGGGTTTCAACCGGGTGATTTAATTGTGGTGGCAGGCAGGCCATCCATGGGTAAAACCAGCTTTGTACTCAACATTGCCCTGAATGCTGCCCTGGACCACGCTGTGCCCGTAGCCATATTTAGCCTGGAGATGGGAGCCTTGCAATTAGCCCAGAGGCTCCTTTGCATGGAAGCGAAGGTGGAGATGCAGAAACTGAGGCAGGGGTTTATCAGTGACGAAGAATGGCCAAAGTTAAGTATTGCTGCTGGCAGACTGCATGATGCACCGATTTTCATCGACGACTCTTCTGGCCTGACTCCCCTGGAAATAAGAGCAAAGGCAAGGCGATTAAAAGCCAGGGCAGATGTAAAGTTAATCATTGTGGACTACCTGCAGTTAATGCGACTTTCCCGCAGGACAGAAAACCGGCAGCAGGAGATTGCCGAGATTTCTCTCAGCCTCAAGAATTTAGCCAAGGAGCTGGAAATACCTGTAATTGCAGTCTCTCAACTTTCGCGAAGACCTGAGGGGAGAGCGGACTACCGGCCTAAGCTCTCCGATCTTAGAGAATCAGGTGCAATTGAGCAGGATGCTGACGTGGTATTGCTGCTCTTCAGAAAAGATTATTACAGCGATGACCCTGAAACAAAGGGAGTTTGCGAGGTTATCATTGCCAAGCAGAGAAACGGGCCTGTGGGGACCATAGAGCTGACTTTCTTGCACGAATATACCCGCTTTGAGGACCTGGCCTGGCTGGAAGAGGATTCTGCGGATTTCTCCGAGAAGGAAGAATAAACCTACCTGTAGCTGCTCTCCGGGGCAATACTGTTAAAAAAGAGGCTGCATACTTCAGTCCACAGGATCCCACGTGTTCTGTAACAGGGAGGTTGCATCCTTGCATAATGTTGTTGCATACAGTAGGGGGGTAGGGTATAATGAGGAATAATTCAAGAAAGGGGGTGAGGAAAGATGGGCAAAAAGGGGAAAGACCCTGTTTGCGGTAGAGAAGTGGATGAGGAAGGTGCCATGGGTAGCAGTGAGTACAGGGGTAACCTGTTTTACTTCTGTTCTCTCGGCTGCAAGATAGAATTTGATAGGGCTCCTGCAGAATATATATGCCAGGGGAAGGAGAAAGAGAACGGTGACTATACTTAACTCTGGAGGCTAATCATGGGAATATTTCAAGTAGTAACCTTGCTTGCCTTAGGCTTTGTTTTAGGATTGAAACACGCATTGGATGCTGATCACGTGGTGGCTGTCTCTACCATAGTGAGCCAGGTGAAAAGCGTTAGGAAATCTTCCCTGTTTGGAGCTATCTGGGGTGTGGGGCATACCACCACTTTGCTTCTGGTGGGATTGCTGATATTGATACTGAAGATAGCTATACCAGAGAGGGTAGCTTCCTCTTTCGAATTTCTGGTAGGCATTGTCTTGGTAGTGTTGGGAATAGATGTTCTGCGCAAAGTAGCAAGAGATAAGATACATTTTCATAAACACCAGCATGGAGGAGTCGTGCATGCCCATCTGCATTCTCACGCTAAATCATTTCTGCATAGCCATGTGCATAAGTCTTTTTTAGTAGGCGTAGTGCACGGGCTTGCCGGCAGTGCTGCCTTAATGCTTTTAGTATTGACCACGATAAAATCTGTGTTTCTGGGAGTACTTTATATATTAATCTTTGGGGTGGGGTCTATTTTAGGCATGTTAGTAATAGGGGGGATTATCAGCTTGCCTTTTTTCTTCACCGCGAAGTCTGATAGAATGAATAGCACAGTAAAAATACTTGCGGGAGCCATTAGTATTCTTCTGGGTATCACGATAATGTATAAGATAGGTTTTGTGGGCGGCTTGTTTGTATAAAGAACCGGGCTGGGCGCTCTTATTTCTTCTTTCCCGTTGAGAAACTTAGGAGAGTAAATTAAAATAGTTGTTAGTGGAGATTGGTGTACGGGGTTTTGCGGAAAAGGCGCGGTATTTTAAAATGATTCCCAGTGGGAAAGGTTAGTTTTTCATCGGGAGCGGGATGGAAAAATTGTGAGGGCAGTTTTTGAGTAGGAAGCGAATTCTTGTAATTGTAGAAAATCTTCCCCTGCCCGAGGACAGAAAAGTATGGCGGGAAATTAAGGCTTTAAAAGAAGCTGGTTTTCATGTTTCTGCTATTTCTCCTGCCTCTTCCCCCTTTTCCTGGTGGAATATTGCAGAAGGAGTAAAAATATACCACTATCCTCGCCTGCTTTATACAAAGAGCAAGTTCAGTTATCTATTCGAGTATATTAACGCTTTTTTCTGGACATTTCTTTTATTTTTAATGGTTATTTCCCGGGAAGGGATAGATATTTTACAGGTATGCAATCCGCCCGAGATGTTCTTTCCCCTGGGCTGGATAATCAGGATGAAAAGGGGTTATTTTGTTTTTGACCATCATGACCTTTCCCCCGAGATGTACGAAGCAAGATTTGGAAGAAGGGATTTTTTCTACTGGATTTTAAGAGTGCTGGAGTTTCTCACGGTGAAGAGTGCAAATAAAGTTATAGAACCGAATAAATACTATAGAAAGTTGCTGGAGAAAAGGACCTTTTCTCTCCCGGATAAGTTTGTTGTCGTTCCTACTGCCCCTGATTTAGCCAAACTCTATCCTGACAGGAAGGATGTATCCTTGAAAAAAGGGAGAAAATATATGATAGGATACCTGGGAGTTATGAATCCTCAGGACGGGGTGCATCAGTTAATTGAGGCGGTGGATATACTGGTAAAGAAGAGAGCATTTACAGATTTTATTCTCTACCTTATAGGAGATGGCGATGCACGGGAAGAGCTGGAAAGTATGGTGGAAATGCGGGGATTAAAAGATTTTGTCCATTTTACTGGCTGGGTTTCTTCTTACAAAACTTTAAGGAAACATCTTTCTGCCTGTGATATATGTGTGGATTCCATGCCTGCCAATAATTACAGTAATCTGTCCACGCTCAACAAGATACTTGAGTATATGGCAATGGGCAAGCCGGTAGTGTGCTTTGATTTAAAAATGAGCAGGGAACTCCTTGCCTCTGCCGGGATATTTGCCCGCCCCGATAATCCGGCAGACCTGGCAGATAAAATAGAGGAACTGCTTAAAAATGCCAAAAAAAGAGAGATAATGGGTAAGCAGGGTAGGGAAAGGATAGAGAAGGAGTTTGACTGGGAAAAGATAAAGTATATTTATCTGGGAGTATTTAAACCCTACAGTTTATAGACTATAGACCTTGGACTTTAGACTGGGAAAGCAGTAACCAGTGAGTAGTGGGTAGTGAGTAGCGGGTAGATAGGGTAATGGATTCCCGCTTTCGCGGGAATGACAGAAAAGAAGCAGAAAGGAGGAAAAGCAGTTTAGTTTACATGTCATGCCTGCGGAAGCAGGCATCCATAATTTAGACTATAGACTTCAGACTATAGACTTTAGACTGGAAGAGGAAATGCAGGATACAATATATAGGTGGGGGGTAGGCGCCCCGACATACGTCGGGACTTACCACTCTTAGACTATAGGTTGAGTTTGAAGGTTAGGTTAATTCTTGGAGCTTGCGTGTGTTGTACGGAAAATTACCACATAAATAGGGAGGAAAAATCATGGACAACAAAAAGCCGAATATCTTGTTGATTTTCACGGACCAGCAGAGAGCTGATACCATTCATGCGCTGGGTAATCCTGTGATAAAAACTCCCAATTTGGATAAGCTGGTAAAAAGCGGAGTATCTTTTACCAATGCCTACTCTCCTTCTCCTGTATGTGTGCCGGCAAGATGCTCAATGCACTATGGGCAGTATCCGTCCAACACCGGGTGTTACGATAACGGTTATGAGATGCCCCGCGATAAAGAATCATTCATGCATGCGCTCGGCAGGGCTGGATACAGGACGCATGGGATAGGTAAATGTCATTTCACGCCGGATCCCCATGCCTTACGGGGCTTTCAGAGCAGGGAAATCCAGGAGGAGATAGTAAAAGAGCCCGGAAGAGATGACTACTTGAAATTTTTGCGGCAGAGTGGTTTCTCCCATATAACAGACCCGCATGGAGTGAGGAGTGAAATGTATTATATCCCACAGCCTGCCCAGATGCCGGCAGAATACCATCCAACCCAGTGGGTAGGGGACCGGGGGGTACAGTTTATAAACAAAGAATCCCGGGGTTCCCAACCCTGGTTCTTATTTCTTAGCTTTGTTCATCCCCACCCTCCCTTCGCTGTACCCGCTCCCTGGCATAAATTGTACAGGGCTCCTCTAATGCCTCTTCCCAATGTCCCGCAAGATGTGGAAAGTTTGCATACCTACATAAACAGAATTCAAAATAGGTATAAATACAGGGACCAGGGTATAGACAATAACTTACTGAGATGTATAAAGGCTTATTACTATGCTGCGATATCCTTTATTGATTACCAGGTAGGCAGGATACTCGAGGTGCTGGAAAAGACAGGAGAAATGGATAATACCCTGATATTATTCACCTCCGACCATGGAGAACACCTGGGGGACTACAATTGCTTTGGCAAGAGAAGCATGCATGATACCTGTGCGAGAGTGCCGTTGATAATAAAATTTCCGAACCAGATTTCGGGGAATCAAGTATGTGATGAACCGGTAACCCTGGTAGATATTGCTCCTACCGTGCTCTCAGCTGCAAATGCAGGTATAACCACGCACGAATTAGACGGGATGGATATTGCAGAGCTTGCAGCAGGCAGTGGCAGGAGAAAATACGTTTTTTCTCAGTATCAACGGGAAGAGAGGGCAATATACATGATAGTACGCAAGAGGTGGAAGTATTTTTACAGTGCACCTGATGATAGGGAATTTTTGTTTGACAGGGAAGTTGATCCGCTGGAGAGGCGCAACAGGGCGGGAGTAAGATTTTTAGCCGGGATAAAGCAGGAGATGAAAGAGCAGCTTATAAAATTTCTCAGGGAGTGCGGAGAAGAAGGGGGAATTGAGAAAGACGACTGGAAGAAGTATCCCGCGATAAGTGTCCCGGATGATCCTGATGTAGGGTTGTTAGTCCAGGATAATGTATGGGCTGAGGAAATAATCCCGGGTTACAGCGAAGAATAGAACCGGTGCTTACAGGGGACAAAAAGGAGGAGGAAATTGCAATTATTTCCGGTTCAGGGTATAAAGAATAAAGGTGGTGAGCTGAATGGAAAGAGTCAGGAAGGCAAAGGAAGTCAGGGTAGTTACCGGGAACAAGGTGGGAATGCTGGCTGAAATCACTAAACAGATTTTCCGGGCAGGAGTTAATATTGAGGATATTTGTGCCTACGCAAGAGGAGAAGAAGCATCATTTTACCTTATAACCAGTGATAATGAAAAAGTTAAGAGTACCCTCTCCCGCAAGGGATACCAGATTGAAGAAAGGGATGTTGTTATTTTGTCGCTTGAAAATCGTCCCGGCGCTTTATCCGAAGTGGCAGAAGAGCTGAAAAAAGCAGGCATTAACCTCAAATATATATATGCTACCACTTCCGAGAAGGCAGAAAAGACCACTATTGTCCTCTCTTCAAATAATGATGATAAGGCAGTGGAAGTGCTTGGCTATGTATTAACCCTCTCTTCCTGGGGAAGGTAAGGCAGGCAGAATCCCCGCGTCTTTAAGCAGATTCCCCGCATTTGCGCATTTTTCTGTACCTGGCCAGGAGGATGAATCCACCGGCTATCTCCCCGGCAATTAAAAAAGGAATGAGGGAAAGGAACGTGTAGGGGAGTGGGATGTAGCGGGAAATAACCCCTCCCACCAGGGGGCCCAGGAATAGACCTGCTCCTATTATAGACTCGTTTATTTCGCTGGTGATGGTTTTGCCTGTTTTCTGGTCAATGCTGGCCAGTAGGCTGGAGGAGAAGGTGAGGGTTACGGAGAAAGCAATAAGTAAAAAACTCAGCACCAGAAACAGAGGGGTGTGGGTTAATCCTATGGTTATAAGCGAGAAAAGAGATACGAACGGACAGAGGAAAAGCACAGAAAACCTGTATTTCCAGAAGGAAAGAATTCTCCAGAGAAAGAAGAATACTGCCCGGCCCAAAAAGAGAGAAGAGAGAATTAATCCAATAAAAGAAGGAGAAAAATTGTAATTTTTCCCCAGCTTGGGGAAGAGGAAAAGCATGGCTCCCAGAATCATGAAGTTTAAGAAATTGAAAAGGCGGGCAATTTTCAGGTAGTAAGGATGGGAAAGAGAAAAGGATTCTTTCTTTATTGCTTTCTCAGGCACCCGGATGGATAAGTTGCAGATAAGAAGATATGAAATCACGCTGAATAAGCTTGCTGTTAAGAATGGCAGGGAATAATGCTGTTGGTACAGCCATCCTGCCAGGGTAGTTCCTATAATATTTCCCATTGCCCAGGAGATATTGTAGGTGCCCAGTATGCGGGAAAGGTCTTCCGATGTGAATGAGGCCAGGGAAAATTGCAGGACAGGCCAGACCCAGGCTTGGAAGAGCCCGTAGAGGGCAAAGAAGAAGACCACCAGGGGAAATGTACGGAGAATCAGGAAAGAAAGGAACAGGAAAGATATAGTAATGAGGGATATTTTTATAAGGTGAATTCTTTTGTTTTTAAGCCCGGTCTTACCGGTGAGAAAAGTATTTAGGGAATAGGCGAGATTTAAGAGAAAACCCAGTATACCGAGTTGAAAAGATGTGGCCTGGAATCGGTCAATGGAATAAAGGGGGATAGAAAGCATGACGATGCTTAAATTAGTCCCGGTGAGGAAGGCGACAATATAAATCCTAAGAAGTTTCTTTTGCATCCTGCTATTTTATCAGTTTTGAAATGTAAAAAGCAGGTATTTTTTGCCGTTGCGGTTAGAAAAAATTTGCTTTGCTTTTAATCTGGTAGATTTCACTCTTCCCCTGCTAAAGTTATGGTGGTAAAATAGCGGGAGGGAGAAAGGGATTAATTTTTCATCGTCAAACACAAGAATGCCCCGGTATTCCCCGGAACTGAGTTAAATGAAGGATAAAATGTCTGCTGGGCAGAAAGTATTATTTATAACCGGAGGCAGGTTTCATCCTTTGATGCCTGTGCAAAGATTTTAAAAGATTTACTGGAAAGTTACGGTACCTGCGAGATAGTGGTAACCAGGGAGCAGGATTCGCTTAGGAACTTAAAGGGATATGCTGCCGTGATTGTTTATACCCAGGGGGGAGAGCTTACAATTGGGGGGCACATTTTATTGACTGGCTCCTGAATTTACTGCCTTTTAAAGTTAGGACCGGGAGTTTCCCCTGATGCGTCCCGGGATTAGACGCTTACTTCTCTGCTTTCTTTCCTGAATATATCAATAGCCAGGTCAGGACAGACTAAGATGCAGGAAAGACAGCCGGTGCAATTTTCTGGCGAGGAAGGTTGAGGAGGATGGTATCCTTTCCTGTTTATCTCGGCTGAGAAAGTGAGTACTTTTCTGGGACAGAATTCAATGCAGAGACCGCATCCCTTGCATCTTTCTTTATCTATTTTAATTATGAATTCCGGCATAGACATATTCTATCAATTTTTCTTTAATTTTTCTGCAATAATCTTTTTTATGTCCGCTGGAGGATTAAGATGGAGAGATTTTCTCCACATATTCATGGCTTTATTCAGATTTCCCTCTTTTTCAAAAATCAGCCCCAGGTAGTAATAGGGCAGGGGATTTTTTGCCTCTAAGGTAAGGGATTTTTCCCAGTATTTTCGGGATTCTTCCCATCTGCCTTCTCGATAAAGGAGCAGTCCCAGGTTGCGGTAGATTACTGCTTTTTGCCCTCCATACTGAAGTGCTTTTAAAAACATCTCTTCTGCTTTCCTTTTTTCCCCTTTTTTCATAAGCACGTTTCCATAATTCAAATAGGAAAGGGGGAAATCAGGGTCCTCATTTATGGCTTTCCCCAGGTATGTCTCGCTTTCCGTAAGATTGTTTTTCATAAAGTATATGGTAGCAAGGTAATTCAACACCTCTGCCCGGCGAGAAGATGAAATGTCTTTGAAATCGTTTATAAATTTGAGGGCATAGTTT
>JALUVB010000246.1 GCA_027021085.1 bacterium | reverse complement strand
TTGTTCTCTATATCTATTATTTCTCTAATATTCTCCAGGAACCATGGGTCTATACTGGTCAGCTGGTAAATTTCTCGTGTGTTCAAACCAGCCATATAAGCGTAGCGCAGGTAAAATATCCTTTCCGAATGGGGAATCTTGAGCTTCTCCCGGATAAAATCAGCATCGAATGGAGGGTTTAAAAAGTCCTTACCGTCCGCTCCCAGCCCCATTCTTCCCTGCTCCAGGCTTCTCAGGGCTTTTTGCAGAGCTTCCTTGAAATTTCTACCGATAGCCATGGCTTCTCCCACAGACTTCATCGTAGTGTTAAGGGTTTTATCGGCATCAGGGAATTTCTCAAAGTCCCAGCGAGGAATTTTCACTACGCAGTAATCAATGGTAGGTTCAAAGCAGGCAGGTGTTTTTTGTGTTATATCGTTGGGTATTTCATCCAGGGTGTATCCTACGGCCAGTTTGGCGGCGAATTTTGCGATAGGAAAGCCCGTGGCTTTGGAAGCAAGCGCAGAGGAGCGGGAAACCCGTGGATTCATTTCAATCACTACCATTTCCCCGGTTCCGGGATGAACAGCAAACTGTATATTTGAACCGCCTGTTTCCACTCCTATTTCCCGGATTATGGCAATAGCTGCGTCTCTCATCCTCTGGTATTCTCTGTCTGTAAGTGTCTGTGCCGGGGCCACGGTTATGGAATCTCCTGTATGGATTCCCATGGGATCAAAATTTTCAATGGAACAGATAATTACCACGTTATCTTTCAAATCCCTCATCACTTCAAGTTCGAATTCTTTCCATCCCAGCACCGATTCTTCTACCAGAACTTCACCCACTAAACTGTATTCAATACCCCTGGCCACCAAATTGCTGAGTTCCTCCCTGTTGTAAACGATTCCTCCTCCTGTCCCGGCCAGAGTATAGGAAGGACGAATAATGAAAGGGTAACTTTTCCCTTTGACCCAGTTTAGTGCTTCTTCCACGCTCTTTACATAGGTGCTATCCGGCACTTTCAATCCTATGTTCCACATGCTCTCTTTAAACAGGTCTCTTTCCTCGGCCTTCCTGATAGCCTCAAATTTCGCTCCGATAAGTTCCACTCCGTATTTGTCCAGAATTCCTTCCCGTGAAAGAAGGATAGCAAGGTTAAGCCCGGTTTGTCCTCCCATTGTGGGAAGGCAGGCATCCGGCCGCTCACGGATAATTATTTTTTCTAGAACTTCTGGCGTTAAAGGCTCGATATATGTCCTGTCTGCCATCCGAGGGTCGGTCATTATAGTAGCTGGATTGGAGTTAACCAGAATGACTTGATAGCCTTCTTCTCGCAGGGCTTTACATGCCTGGGAACCTGAGTAATCAAATTCACAGGCCTGGCCTATGACGATAGGACCTGGCCCAATTATAAGAATCTTCTTTAAATCCGTCCTTTTAGGCATAATCTTACTTGCAAAACCTTGAATTTAAAATGTGAATCAACTGCAATCTTCTTTAAAATGTCCAGGGATAATCTTCTTTTATTACCACATTTTTTAGTGCCTTTTCTTTATCGCCTTCCTGTAAAAAGTAGGAATCTTCCTCTTTGTGCTCTCCGGAGAACTCAAAGATTACGGCGTCTTCTTCCAGGGCAGTAAATTTATGCTTTTTTCCCTGTTCCATCACTAACACATCTCCCGGTTTCATCAGCACTTTTTCCCCGTCCACTTCCATTTCCACCTTTCCCTTCCAGATGAAAAATGTCTCGTGTTTATCCTTGTGGTAATGCAGCGGGCAGGTATAACCTTTTTTAAGATAAAGAATCTTCCCGCAGTACTGGGGTATATTTACAATCCAGTACTCTGTCATGCCAATCTGAGTCCTGTCTACCATAAGGGGTTTTTTTAACTCTACCATTTTAAACCTCCTATATCATGTCAATAAATCTCTGGAAAAGATACCTGGAGTCATGAGGCCCAGGTCCTGCCTCGGGATGATACTGAATGGAAAAAAGAGGGTATTTTTTGTGTCGAATGCCCTCCAGAGTACGGTCATTTAAATTTACATGGGTAAGTTCGACCTCTTCTTCTGGCAAACTCCCTATATCAACACAAAAACCATGGTTTTGTGTGGTAATCTCTACTTTCCTGCTTTTCAAATCCATTACCGGATGATTACCGCCGTGATGCCCGAACTTTAATTTAAATGTAGTTCCACCCAGTGCCTGTCCCAGTATCTGATGCCCAAAACAAATACCGAAGAGAGGAAGATTAGAAATAAGTTTCCTTACTGTTTCTACAATATAGGGCACTGCCGAAGGATCTCCCGGACCGTTAGAAATGAGCACTCCGGAAGGGTTAAAGGCGAGAATTTCCTCCGCAGAGCAGGAAGCAGGTACTACTATAACTTCACAGGCAAAACTTCTCAAAATTCTCAGGATGTTGTATTTAACACCGCAATCAATTATTACTACCTTTTTACCGGTTTTATCTCCCAGGATTATTGGATTTCCCTGCTCGTCTTTCAAAGGCTCATTCCACGCGTAGTGTTCCCTGCAGGTAACTTCCTTAACCAGGTCAACCCCAACGATGGAAGGGAATTCTTTTACCTTTTTAACCAGTCTTTTGATATCACCGTCCAGGCTGGAAATGCACCCCTTCATTGCTCCCTGCAACCTGATGTGCCTGGTTAACGCTCTGGTATCTATGCCTTCTATTCCGATAACTCCGTATTCCTGAAGATATTCCTCCAGCCCTTTTTCTGCCCGCCAGCTGGAAAAAATTCTTGACTTTTCTCTGATAACAAACCCCTCCACCCAGACTTTTTTTGATTCCACATCCTGCGAGTTTACTCCGTAATTCCCGATGAGAGGGTTGGTCATAGTAACGATTTGCCCTTTGTAGGAAGGATCGGTAAGAACTTCCTGGTAACCGGTTAGGGAAGTATTGAAAACTATTTCCCCGAAGTTTTCCCCCTCTGCCCCGAAATGCTTCCCCTCCAGACAGAACCCATCCTCCAGGACCAGGAAAGCTTTTGACATCTCCCAGGCATTCTACGGCAAAACAAGAAATTGGTCAATATATTTAATTTCTCTGCGGGAAATCCCTTACTCCTGGCAACCGGCTTACCGATATTGCATCGGGATGTTATTCGGTAATCCTCCCTGCTTCTCTTTTGTCATTCCCGCGAAAGCGGGAATCCATCCCCTCGCTACTCACTACCCGCTACTCACTACTGTTCACTATTTACTGCTTCCCCAGTCTAAAGTCTATGGTCTAAGGTCTAAAATCCTGGATACCTGCTTCCGCAGGCATGACATACAGGCTGGGCATTGGAACAAGCTCTTATTTCTAAAACCAAGAAACCAGGATACTAACTTACTGCTTCCTCACTATTTACTGTTTACTACTGCTGGCTACTCTTGAGATGTCCCGGTAGAATTTCAGGATATTATCAGCCAAGTTTTATGCTACTATATAGAAGTAGGAATTATTTGTAAGGAGGAGAATCTTATTCATTTTAGCCTTCTCCGGGAAGAGAGTAACAATCTTCCGTATTTATCTCCGGGGCGTGCTGCACCTCCGGGTAAACTGAAACTAAGTCTCCTCGCAATAAATAAGTATTCAAGGAGGGAAGATGAGAAAGGTAGTTGTTCCGATTCTGGTGGTGATTATTTTGGGTGCATCTTTTATCCTGGTAGCAAACATAATTTCCAATACGGCTGTGGCTATCAAGAATAAGGGATTCGTAACCGTGAAAGGCTTTGCCAGGCAAAAGATAACCTCTGATCTTGCTGTATTTAAAGCAACCCTGGTTCAGGAAAACAAGGACCTGAAAGCATGTTATGAAAAGCTTATTGATGATAGGGGAAAAGTGGAGGATTTCCTTGAGAAGCTCGGATTTTCGCAAGAAAGAATAAAATTATACCCTGTACAAATAAAAGAGATTTACAAGAGAAATGAAAGAGGCTATAAGACGGAAAAACTTTCCGGTTACAGGTTAACTCAGAATATTGAAATCGAGAGCAAAAATGTAAATAAAATAGAAAAATTATCCATTGAAATAGCCGGAGTTATGAATGAGGGGGTAAAGATGTTCGTTGCTCCCCCTGAATATATTTATACTAAACTTGATGATTTGAAAGTAGAAATGATTGGCAAGGCCACGGCTAATGCCAAGGAACGTGCTGAAACCATAGCAAAGAAGGGGAGGTTCAGATTGGGGCCAATAGCGTCAGTTAGAGTAGGCATATTCCAAATAACTCCCGTGCATTCCACAGATATTTCCGGCTATGGAATAAATGATACAACCAGCATTGAAAAAGAAATAAAAAGTGTGGTAGAAATAAAATATTTTGTGAAATAATTCAGAAAAGTTGCAAGTCCTGACATGCGTCGTGAGTTCTGCTTATTCCCTCACTACCCACTACTTTCTCAACATTCACTACTTACTGTTCACTGTTCACTATCTCTTTGTCTATAGTCTATGGTCCAAAGTCTACAGTCTATAGTCTAAATCTATGGTCTAAAGTCTTTCCTGCTTCCCTTGCTATCCGCTATTTTATATTATAAACTGCCCGTGCATTTGTAAAAGCAAGGGAGAGTATGGTATTCTTTAAGAGATATCTCTTGCCAGATTCGGAGCATTTTATGATTAATATTTATATTACCCAACAGGAGAAATTACAGGAAATAGAAGAAATTGAAAAGGGCTGCTGGATAAATATAGTACAGCCGAAGAGCGAGGAATTGGAGGATATCAGCCGCAAATTAGATGTTCCCGTGGAATTTCTCACCTATCCCCTGGATGTTGACGAAAGGTCACGTATTGATACGGAGGACGGCTGTACACTTATCATCCTTCGCATACCCATTTACGAAGAAGCGAATGAAGAGGTGCAATATACTACCCTTCCCCTAGGTATTATCATAAAAGATGAAGTCATTGTTACTATTTCCAACCAGGAAAATGAAGTTGCTTCCTACTTTTTGCGAAAGCAGGTAAGGGGCTTTTTCACCCAGAAGAGAAGCAGGTTTGTACTGCAAATGTTCCGTTTTACCGCATTAGCCTATCTTAACCACCTTAAAGTAATTAACCGCAGGACGAGCTCGGTAGAAACCGAACTGCACAAATCATTAAGAAACGAAGAACTTATCAAATTGCTCAACCTGGAAAAGGGATTGGTCTACTTCACCACTTCCCTGAGAGGAAACGAAATAATGATGGAAAGGTTGCAGAGAATGAATATACTGCCTATGTACGAAGAAGACAAGGAACTCCTGGAAGATGTAATAATTGAGAACAGGCAGGCAATAGATATGGCTAACATATACTCAAACATTTTAAGCAGTATGATGGATGCTTTTGCTTCTGTTATCTCTAATAACCTCAATATAGTGATGAAATTCCTGACTTCTATCACCATAATTCTCATGCTTCCTACCCTGGTAGCCAGTATTTATGGCATGAATATAAAATTACCGTTCCAGGAGTCTCCCCATGCTTTTCTTATCACCATGGTAATTTCCTTTGCGCTTTCCTTCGCAGGTATTGTTGCGTTTATAAGGAGAAAATGGTTTTAAATGATTAGATTGTTCAAGTTGATAATTTTCCTGGGTGTGGTACTTTTTATTGTTTCACTTATCCCTTCTTCCATAGACTGGGCAGAAGGTGTTATAGACCGGTATCAGGATAAGCCCTGGGCAGCCACGGCTTACTACCAGCTGGGCAATCATGCTTACCGTGTTTTGCAATTTGATAGGGCATTGGAAATTTATAAAAAAGCTTTAAGAAAGGACCCCGAGCATGTTATTGCACCTATTGCCAGATTCAGGATAGGGGTATGTTACGAGAGACAGAAAAAGTACAGAGAAGCAATACGTGCGTATGAAGGATTTATCCGGAAAGACCCCAGGCATTATCTCGTTCCCCAGGCAAAGAACAAAATTAAGACACTAAAAGAACTCAACCGGGACTGACCGTCCCGAGGCAAAAATGTCCCCGGCTGCAATTGGCGCTTCACTCAGGAATTCTGCCTCTGAACCCCGCTTTGCCGGCGTCTGCCTCTGTGTAGATGCAGGCTAAATACCAGGAAAATAATGAATACCTGAAGAAAGACAAACCAGTCGCCGAAACGGGCATAAAGTGTTTTCCTGTAACTGGGGGCAATGGTGATTTTTTGCCCGCCTGTTTCTTTTAATAGGGAAATTATTTTCCCCTTTGCATTAACTCCTCCGCTGACTCCCATATTAGAAACCTGTACCAATGGTTTGGAAAATTCTGCTGCTCGCATTACCGAGTGAGAAAAATGTTGCCAGGCCGCAGCTTTGCTTTTAAAAGAGGAGTCATCTGTAATCACCACCCAGAAACCCGGAGAGGAAAATTTTCTGGCAAATTGGGGGAAAATATTTTCAAAACAAATCAGGGTAGCAAATTTAGTGTTTTTAACCTGGAAGAGGTTGAAATCTTTCCCCGGAGAAAAATTACCTACTCCTTTTGCCACTCTTTTCAGAAAAGGGAAGAATCTTTTTAAGGGGAGATATTCCCCGAACGGGACAAGTTTAATCTTGCGGTACATGCTCTCTATCCCATCTCCATCTATTAAGAAAACTGAATTGTAAAGGTGTCCTTCTTCTTTGGAAAGAATTCCCATAAGAAGCGGTGCCTTGATACGATTACTCAGGTTCGTAATACTACGGAGCATTTTTTCATCCTGGTTGATTATAGTGGGAATAGCTGACTCGGGCAGTATTATTAAATCTGCATCTTTCAAAGAGTAAGCAGAGCAGGCGTAGTAGGAAAAAATCTTTTCTTTACTATCCTTTTGCCATTTTTCTTCCTGAGAGAAATTTCCCCCTATTATTCCGAGAGAAATACTTCCTTTTTTTTCTGCTGAGTTAGAACCTAAGAAGAGGAAAACCAGGGGAAGTGTTAAGGCTACTACCAGGTATTTTTTCTCCTTTTTCCTTATATAGAGATAAAGAAGCAAGTTAAATAGAAGGAGGATATAACTCAACCCGTAAAAACCAGTAAAGGGCAGAATGCGTAAGAAGTAGGGATAGAGAAACTGGGTGTTGGCCAGCGGAGACCAGGGAAACCCGGTAAATAGATATGCCCTTATCCACTCCAGCACTATCCAGAAAGAGGGGAGAAGTAATGAGTAAGTTAGTTTTTTCACCAACAGGCCAAATAGAGCAAAGTAGAGGGAAAGATAAAATATAAGGACAACTGTCCCCAGCCGGGTTATATTTGTCAGCCACCATAGATGGAGAGAGTAGAAGACATAGCCTGAAAACAAGGAATAAAAGAATGCTTCCTTGCTACTCTTGTTCTCCAATCCCCAGAAAAAAGGGATAAATGCTATCCAGCCTATAAATCCTGCATTTATTGGTGGGTAAGACAAAAAGAGAAGAATGGGGAAAATAAGAAATGGGAATGCTGTTTTCTTCATAACTTTATCTTGGGATTCTCCGGTGTATTCCCGGGGGGGCAGGATGGCGCAATCGCTAAATGCGGGTTAAGGGAATTCTCCCCATGGGACATTGTAACTGAGAAACTTAAAATTTCTTGGCTTTGCTTTCTGTCTTGAGAGGTAATCCCCAGAGGGTAATAAACCCTTTTGCTGCAGAATGCTCAAAAACATCTTCTTCAGAATAAGTGGCTAAACCTACATTGTAAAGAGAATGAGGAGAAGTCCTTCCTACCACGTTAACCTGTCCTGGCGCAAGTTTCACCTTTGCCTTGCCGGTAAGGTGAGCAGATAATTTTTCCACGAAGGCATCCAGAGCCTTTCTCAGGGTAGAGAACCACCAGCCGTAATAAATCAGTTCGGCGTACTTGGAGGAAATTAAATTCTTGAAGTTTCTGCTTTCCCTGTCCAGGATGAGAGATTCCAGTGCTTCCCTGACAGAATGGAGTATTACTGCGGCAGGAGCTTCGTATATCTCCCGGGATTTAATGCCCACCAACCTATCCTCTACCATGTCAATCCTGCCGATTCCATACCTTGCTCCCTGCTCATTCAGGTAATTAACCAATTCTGCAGGAGGCATTCTCCTGTTATTTATGCTTACTGGGATACCTTTTTCAAATTCCATCTCCAGGTATTGGGGAGAGTCAGGTGCTTTTTCCGGGGAGGAAGTTATCTGGTAAGCATCTTCCGGGGGCTCTTTCCAGGGATCCTCTAATGCTCCGCATTCTATACTTATCCCCCAGAGATTCCGGTCAATGCTGTAAGGAGTCTTTTTACTGATTTCCACCGGTATGTTATTTCTCTTTGCATACTCAATCTCCTCCTCCCGGGAAAGAAATTCCCATTCCCTGGCAGGTGCAATGACTTTGAGTTCAGGAGACAGAGCCATGAAAGTTAATTCAAATCTTACCTGGTCATTTCCTTTTCCCGTACATCCGTGTGCTACAGCTTCTGCTTTTTCTTTCTTCGCTACCTCAACCATCTTCTTGGCAATAAGAGGTCTGCCGAGAGCAGTTGCTAAGGGATATTTGCCCTGGTAAAGTGCACCAGCTTTGAGTGCAGGAAACACATACTCCTGCAAAAATTCTTCTCTGGCATCTTCTACATAGGCTTTTACTGCTCCTGTTTTCACTGCTTTATCTTTTACTTCCTGGAGATTTATGCCCTGCCCCAGGTCAGCAGTGTAAGTAATAACTTCAGCCTGGTATTTTTCCTTTATCCATTTGACTGCAACAGAGGTATCCAGTCCTCCTGAATAAGCAAGAACAACTTTCATTTTTTTCTCTCCTGTAATTCCTAATACTATCATAAACACCCTTACTTTTCAGCCTGTTTTAATGTGAGGCCGGGGCGAATCTTCTCCTTCCCGGGGAAAAACTCTTTAATTTATCTGTTGTTTCCAGTAAAATCAATGTATGCTCATGATTCCCCGCGGATTCAAATTTTCCGGCATCTCCTGTGGTATCAAAGACAAAGGAAGGAAAGATTTAGCTTTAATTTATGCCACACACCCCTGTGTAGCGTGTGGTATGTTTACCCAGAACAAATTCAAGGCTTATCCCGTACTTATAGATATTGCAAGGTTAAAAAAAGGAGAAGCCCAGGTAATCCTGGCAAATAGCGGGTGTGCCAATGCTCTTACCGGCAAGAAAGGGGAAGAAGATGCCCTGGAAATTTCCCGTGAGCTGTCCGTTCTGCTGGATGTCAAAGAATCCCACCTGCTTTTAGCTTCTACGGGGGTGATTGGTGAAAGGCTACCGGTAGAGAAAATAAATAAAAATCTTCCCCTGCTAATAGAGCAACTTGAGGAAGGGGGGATAGCAGATGCGGCAGAAGCTATTATGACTACAGATACCTTCCCCAAGATTTATTTTATAGAAACTAAGATAAAAGAAAGGGGTAAGAAATCAATCAGGGTAGGGGGGATAGCTAAAGGCGCAGGGATGATTTCTCCCCAGCTGGCTACGATGTTATGTTTTCTGTTTACTGATGCATGCATTGAGAGGGAAGCTCTCAAGGAATCTTTAAGAATTGCTGTAGAGCATTCCTTCAATAGAATCCTGGTGGACGGAGATATGTCTACTAACGATACCGTTGTAGCATTAGCCAGCGGCCTGGCCAGGAATCCGCGTATAAAGATGGGCTCTGACAACTTTTCTCTTTTTACTGAGTCTCTTAGCGAAGTTGCCAGGGAATTGGCCAAGATGATAGCAAAAGATGGAGAAGGAGCTACGAAATTGATAGAAATCAGGGTAAATGGTGCCTGGGACGAGAAAGATGCTCACCGGGCTGCTCGTTCTATTGCACGTTCTCCTTTAGTAAAAACTGCTATCTACGGGGAAGATCCTAACTGGGGAAGAATCCTTTGCGCGCTGGGCCAGGTAAAAGTAAAATTCAACCCGCACCGGGTAACATTAAAAATTCAGGGGATAAAAGTTTTTGAAAACCTTGCCCCGGTAATAAACGACAGGCAAGAACTAATCAATAAACTGCAGGAGAAAAAAATACTCCTGGAGGTGGACCTTCGGCACGGAGACCACCGCACTGTTTTCTGGACCTGTGACCTTACAGAGGAATATGTGAAGATAAATGCACATTACCATACCTGAATTTGTGGTAGAATGAAAAGATAGAGAAATGGGTATAGAAATTGCAGGTAGCAAGTGTTGGGTATTGCCTGGTATTAGGTTTTTCAATTTAGAAACGAAAGCGGCTAAATCGCTTAGTGCGAGGAGGTGAAATTATGAAAAAAAAGGGATTTACCCTGTTGGAGTTAATCACCGTCATTGCTATTATGGGGGTTCTGGCAGCCATTCTTTTGCCTTCTTTGAATCAGGCAAGAAAGAGGGCAAGGATTGCCAAGGCGAAGACAGAAATGAATAATTTAAGGGTAGCTCTGATGACCTATTATGCTGATTTTGGCGGATATCCGAGCAATTACGACCTTCCTCGTACAATTGTAACAGCTAACGATAACGCTGATTCTTCTCTGAGAAACGGGCTGCAAAAGCTTGTGGACGAAGGTTATTTTTCCCTGGGTAGTGCACCAAAAGATCCTTTTAACTTCTCCAATCCTTACCGCTATTATTCCAATATTGATTTTCCGGGAGGTTCAGCTGATGCCCCACTGGCTGACTCCTGGATTATGTTTTCCGTGGGCCCGGATGGTACTGACAATGGAGCAAATAACTTCGTGAATGCGTATTCTGACTATAGTTCCTCCTCACCCTCTGATAATATTTACCTTACCGGGCCTTAATGGGTAAATGTCGACACGTGACATGAAAATAGACATGAGAGTAAGGGGATTATTTGTAAGAAATTATATCGATCTAAGAAATGTGCGCCATAGAACAGTCAAGGGCGTAGTTTATATTTCCGGTAAACTGTTTTATTTACGGGATGGAAAACCTGTCCATTCCTACGAAGTATCTCGCCTGGAAAGAGAAATCCACAAAATTGGCGAAGTAGAAGATGTGGTGTGGAACATTCATCAGGGAGAGGCTTAAACAGAAAAGAATTTATCGCATTTCCTTCTCTTCTTTTTCTATGGTTTAAGTAATTAAATCTGATTTTATGGTAAAATAGACAGGCAATGGCGGCGTAGCCAAGTGGAAAGGCAGCGGCCTGCAAAGCCGCGATACCCCGGTTCAAATCCGGGCGCCGCCTCTCCCTCAGAACGACAAGCGGAGTTCGAGGAGATTAGAGGCAGGGGGGGTGGATTTGGAGCGACAGAGTCGCTTGGATAGTTGCCGGGGTGGCGGAAGTTGGCAGACGCAAGGGACTTAAAATCCCTCGTTCCGTGACGGAACGTGCCGGTTCAAATCCGGCCCTCGGCACGGGCGGTTAGCTCAGATGGTTAGAGTGTCACGTTGACATCGTGAAGGTCACTGGTTCGAATCCAGTACCGCCCACCAGCCATTCTGATTCGGGCGATTAGCTCAGTGGGAGAGCGCCTGCTTCACACGCAGGAGGTCAGAGGTTCAAACCCTCTATCGCCCACTAATTTAAGTGAGTAAGATGGATAGCAAAAACTGGGAAGTAAGGGATGTAGGTATTTGCAGAGGAGTTGCTTACCTATTTGTTCTTTGGGCAGTTAGCTCAGTGGGAGAGCGTTCCGACTTCACGTCGGAAAGGTCAGAGGTTCAAACCCTCTATCGCCCACAAAATAGGTTAGGGGAACATTCCGACTTTGGGTTGGAAAGGTCAGAGGCACCTGTAAATTCTGCAAAATTTAATTTGTAGTAAGGGATGAAAAGTATGTTGAAAGAGTAATAGATGGATTTAGAAACGTTAAGGCATTCTGCTTCTCATATCCTGGCACAAGCAGTAAAAAGACTTTACCCTGAGGTCCGTCTGGGGATCGGCCCTGCTGTAAAAAACGGGTTTTACTATGACTTTGATTCACCTCAGCCGTTTACTCCTGAAGACCTGAAAAAAATTGAGAAGGAAATGAGAAAGATTGTAAAGGATAACTATCGGTTTGAAAAGCTGAGTGTAAGCAAAGAAGAAGCAGAGAGAGTTTTTAAGGAGAAAGGGGAAAATTACAAGCTCGAATTACTCAAAGAAATTCCAGATAACAGCGTTACTCTTTACCGCGATGGAGAATTTACTGATTTATGTAAAGGGCCTCATGTGGAAAGTACAGGAGAGGTAAAGTATTTCAAGTTGCTTTCAGTGGCAGGTGCTTACTGGAGGGGAAGTGAAAATAATCCCATGTTGCAAAGAATCTATGGTACTGCCTTTTCTGAAAAAGACGAACTGGATGCTTATTTAAAAAAACTTGAGGAAGCCAAGAAACGAGACCACCGCCTGGTGGGAAAAGAGCTGGACCTCTTCAGTACGGAGGAAGAAGCCGGGAGCGGGCTTATATTCTGGCATCCCAGGGGAGCTGTTATTCGCAGGGAAATAGAAGAGTTCTGGTATGAGGAACATCGTAAAAGGGGCTACCAGATAGTTTATACTCCCCATATTCTAAAAAAAGACCTGTGGGTAAGGAGCGGACATTGGGATTTTTATCGTGAAAACATGTTTCCGCCCATGGAATTACCCGAGGCTACCTATCAGCTGAAACCTATGAATTGCCCGGGACATATCCTCATATACAAAAGCAAAATGAGAAGTTACCGTGACCTACCTTTGAGACTGGCTGAAATGGGGACAGTATATAGGTACGAAAAAAGTGGAGTGCTGCATGGCATGCTGCGGGTAAGGGGCTTTACCCAGGATGATGCGCACATATTCTGTACCCCCTGGCAGGTAAAGGAAGAGATAAAAGGTGTCATTGAGTTTGTCGATTATATGATGGGAGTATTTAATTTTCCTTATCGGGCATTTCTTTCTACCCGGCCGGATAAATTTACCGGGAGTATCCAGGACTGGGAAAGGGCAGAGTCAGCACTCAGAGAAGTGTTGCAGGAACGGGGAATAGAATTCGAGGTAGAGGAAGGGGAAGGGGTATTTTACGGTCCCAAGATAGACATCAAAATGGAAGATGCTCTGGGAAGATTATGGCAGGGGCCCACGGTTCAGTTTGATTTCAATCTTCCCCGCAGGTTCGATGTAACCTACATAAATAAAGACAACAAGGCAGAGTATGTAATAATGATACACCGGGTGGTACTGGGTGCCATGGAAAGATTTGTGGGGACACTGCTTGAATTTTACGGGGGTGATTTACCTCTCTGGTTAGCACCTCTTCAGGTAAAAATTATTCCGATAAATGATGATATGCTCCCTTATGCGCGTAAAGTGTATTGCTCTCTCCAGGAGGAGGGAGTACGGGTAGAGATAGACGAACGCAGCGCTACAGTGGGGTATAAAATAAGGGAAAGCGAAAAAGAAAAGGTCCCTTATATGTTGGTAGTAGGTAAAAAGGAGGAAGAGATTGATGGGGTTTCAGTGAGAGAAAGAAAGGGAGAACAAAAGTTGATGAAAACAGAGGATTTTATAGGAATGTTAAAAAAGAGAATAAAGGAGAAGGTTTAAAATGAATGGAAAGGTAGAAAAAATTATTGGTAGGGATAATCTTGTAATTGAAACGGGAAAAGTTGCCCGGCTGGCTAATGGTTCAGTTTATGTGAGGTACGGAGATACAGTAGTGCTTGTTGCCTGCGTGGGAAAAGAATTGAAGCAGGAAGATATGCCTGACTTTTTCCCTCTTACTGTGGAATACAGGGAAAGAACCTATGCAGGAGGGAAAATCCCGGGAGGATTTTTTAAGAGAGAAGGCAGGCCATCGGAAAAGGAAATAGTTACCTCCCGGCTGATTGATCGTCCGCTTAGGCCGTTATTCCCGGAAGGGTTACCCATGGAGGTGCAAATAGTGGCTACGGCTCTCTCCGTGGATGAAGTAAACGACCCTGATATTCTGGGGATAATCGGTGCTTCTGCTGCTCTTTCCATATCAGATATTCCATTTTCCGAAATTATCGGAGCAGTGAGAATTGGGTATATAGACAACAAGTTTGTCATAAACCCCACTCATCCGGAGAGAGAAAATAGCCTTCTTGACCTGGTAATCTGCGGAGGGAAAGAGGGGCTTTCCATGGTAGAAGGCGAGTGTAAAGAAGTAGCCGAAGAGATAATCATAGAAGCCCTGGATATAGGTAAGGAAGCCTGTGCCCAGGTAGTGGAAATGATAGAAGAACTGAAAGAACAGTATGGTAAAGAAAAGCTAAAGGTGGACCTTTTTTCTTTACCCTCTGATTTTCTGGAAAAGGTAGAGGAAGCCGCTGAAGAGAAAATCAGGGAGGCTAACCGGATACCGGAAAAGAAAAATAGGCAGAAAAGAGTGAAGGAGATTAAGGAAGAAATATCTTCTGCTTTCTCCGCTGAATACGAAGAGGCATGGATTGGCAAAGCATTTTCCCTGGTAGAGGAAAAAGTTCTCCGGAAGGATATCCTGGAAAATAATAGAAGGGTGGACGGAAGGGGTCCCGACAAGGTTCGTCCCATAACTTGCGAGGTGGGAGTATTGCCCCGCACACACGGTTCATCCCTTTTTACCAGGGGTGAAACACAGGCTCTGGTAGTGGCTACCCTGGGGAGTAAGGAGGACGAACAGGTAATGGAAGCTCTGTGGGGAGAGGATATAAAGAAATCTTTCATGCTGCATTATAACTTCCCGGCTTTCAGCGTGGGGGAAGTGAGACCTATGCGCGGACCGGGCAGAAGAGAGATTGGGCACGGCTGGCTGGCAGAAAGAGCATTGAAACCAGTAATCCCCGATTGGGATACTTTCCCTTATACTATAAGGCTGGTATCTGATATTCTTGAGTCTAACGGCTCTTCTTCTATGGCTACAGTATGTGGAGGAAGCCTGGCCTTAATGGATGCAGGAGTTCCTACCAGCAGTCCCGTGGCTGGTGTGGCTATGGGATTGATTAAAGAAGGGGATAAAGAAGTACTGCTTACGGATATTCTGGGCATTGAAGACAAATACGGGGATATGGACCTTAAAGTAGCAGGCACTCCGAAAGGATTAACTGCAGTACAGATGGATATCAAGGTTGAGGGAATAACTGTGGAGACATTGAAGAGAGCTTTTTCCCGGGCAAAAGAGGCACGGGAAGAAATTCTTGCCATAATGGCAAAAACCCTCTCTTCACCCCGGCCCACGGTTTCTCCTTATGCTCCTTATATCGGCGTTATGGATATATCTGCCGACAAGGTTGGCACTCTTATCGGCCCGGGTGGCAGAAACATAAGAAAGATAATTGCCGACACAGGCACCAAAATTTCCGTGGATGACCTGGCAGGAAAAGTTACCGTAGAGGCAAAAGACAAAGAATCTCTTGAGAGAGCACTACGGATGATGGAAGAAAGCGTGAAGGAAGTTGAAATAGGAGAGATTTACACGGGAAAGGTAACCCGTATTACCCCGTTCGGCGCCTTTATCGAACTCTTCCCGGGCACAGAGGGACTTCTTCATATTTCCCAGATTGCCCATGGCTACGTCAAAGATGTTAAAGAATTCCTGAAAGAAGGAGACGAAGTCAAGGTAAAGGTTATAAAAATAGACGAAACAGGGAAGATTGGTCTCTCTCGCAAGGAACTCCTCGAACCCGAGGGGAATGAATAAGAAAAAATTAGAAGAAAACAGATTTCTCCTTGTTAATGGTTCTTTTTCTAAATGGCAGCACGGGTAAACCCATTACATTCTTCTCTTTTTTAGACTATAATAGGGAGAGAAATTAGATGCTGAAAAAAGAGATTCTTTCTAACGGAATTCGCCTGGTAGGCGAGGAGCTGCCTAATTACAGCTCAGTCTCCATAGGTGTGTGGATATCCTGTGGCAGTATACGGGAAAATGAAAGTAATAATGGTATCTCCCATTTTATTGAACATCTGCTCTTTAAAGGAACCCGGAACAGAGAAGCAAGAGAGATAGTAGGAGCAATAGAAGCAGTAGGAGGGAGTATTGACGGGTTTACCGGAAGAGAATTTTCCGGTTTCTGGGTAAAAATTCCTTCCTCACATCTGGAACTGGCTGTTGACATTCTCTCTGACCTTATCCTTCACCCTCGCTTTGAAAAGGAAGCAATAGAGAAGGAAAAAGAAGTTATTATAGAGGAAATAAAAGGCTCCCGTGATTCACCCCAGGAATTTCTCTCCGACGTATTTACCAGGAATTTCTGGGAAGGTTCCCCCCTGGGGTTTCCTATCCTGGGAGAGGAAAAAAACATTTTATCCTTTACCCGGGAAGAGATAACTTCTACATACAGGGAAAAGTACTTCGCGCAACCTTTTATCATTGCAGTGGCAGGAGATTTTAAGTTCCCCGTGGTTAAAGAACTTATTCTCCGCTATTTTGGGGTTCTTTCCTGGAATGGCGCAAACCATTTCCCCCCGGTTCCTTCTCCCCGGAAAAAAATCCGGTTTCTTCCTCGTCCCCTGGAACAAGTTCATTTTCTCTGGGGTATTAAAGGGGTCCCCCAGAGGTCTCCCCTAAGATTTGCCTTCCTGGTTATGGAAAATATATTGGGTGGAGGCATGAGTTCTCGCCTTTTCCAGAAAGTAAGGGAGGATAAAGGCCTGGTATACGAAGTTTTCTCCTTCCATCTCTCTACCCTCCAGGCAGGCATGCTGGCAATTTATGGGGGCACGAGGGGGGAAAGGGTTAAGGAAGCCTTTTCCCTGGTTATGGAGGAAGTAATCAAGCTGAGAGAAGAGGGGGTAAAAGAGGAAGAAGTGGAAAGAAGCAAAGAATTTATTAAGGGGAACCTCGTCCTGGGATTGGAAAGCACTCAATCACGCATGAGCCGTCTGGCCTACAATGAGTTTTATTACTCAAGACTATTTGAATTGGAAGAAGTACTGGAAAAAATAAATAAAGTTAAGAAGGAAGATGTGGAAAATATCGCCCGTTCACTGATAAGAGATGAATTCTTAAATGTTGCTTTTTTAGGAAAAGAAGGATTAAGAGAATATTTGGGAGAGGAAGAATGGAGATTGTAGTAAAGGTAGAAAGAATACCGGAAGCGGAAGAGATAGGTCTGCCTCTTCCTGCCTATGCTCATCCGTACGATGCAGGGCTTGATCTGAGGTCTCGCATTACCGCTGTCTTGCTCCCGGGAGAAAGGAAACTTATTCCCACCGGGATTAAGTTAGCTATTCCACCCGGGTACGTGGGAATTGTTAAAGACCGCAGTGGCATGGCTTTAAAGCATGGATTGCATACCCTGGCAGGCGTCATTGATTCAGGATACAGGGGGGAGGTGGGCGTAGTACTTCTTAACACAGACAAGGAAAAATTTACTGTACGCCAGGGAGATAGAATTGCCCAGATTCTTATTTTGCCTGTAACGCAGGTAAAATTAGAAGAAGGGGCATTAACCGATACTTCTCGCGGAGATAAGGGATGGGGCAGTTCGGGAAAGAGATAGTTAAAGGAAGATCCAGGAGGATTGTAGAAGGAAGTATTTATCTCTTTGTTGGCAGCTCCTTGTTGCTTAGTCTAATCACCTTTCACCCGGAAGAAGTCTCTTTCCTCTCTTATCCATCCTCTGCGAAAGTCAGTAATCTTATAGGAATAGTAGGAAACTGGGTGGGGTTCTGGCTTTTCTTCCTTTTAGGCTGGGCAGGGTATTTCGTGGTTTTCTGGCTCTTTTTAAGAATGGCAGCACTTTTCCGGGAGGAGTTACAGGTAGAAAGAAGAAAGAGGATAGGGGGGTACCTGTGCCTGATTGTTTCTCTTGCTCTCCTTGCTTCTTTTTTCTCCCTTCCGACCTTTTCCTGGGGAAAGATTTTTGAGAACACCTCTTTCTCCGGTGGAATAGTGGGTTATGCACTGGTAAAACTGTTTTCTCCCTATTTAGGAACAATCGGCACTCCTATTTTTGGGTTTTTGTTGCTTATCCTTGGTACAGCACTTGCTTTTCCCCTGGAAGGGATTAGCATGCCCCGGTTCAAATTTAAATTGAGCAAATCTCCTGCTTCACCCAGAAAGAAGATTAAAAAGGCATCTCCCAGAAAACCGGAGAAACAAAAGATAGGGGAAGATTTTTCCGGAAAGGAAATAACAGAAGAAACAATGGGCTTACCGCCTCTTTCCTTGCTCAAAGACCCTCCTCCCCTGCAAAAGGAAGACGATGCTTTTGTGCAGGATAATGCCCGCAGATTGGAGAGCGTTCTGAAGGAGTTTGGGCTGAAGGGAGAGGTAGTGGAAGTGCACCGGGGGCCTGTAATAACCAGCTACGAAGTGAAACCAGGGACAGGGATAAAAGTACATCAAATCACTGCTTTGGCTGATGATATAGCTCTTGCCCTCCAGGCACAGAGCCTAAGAATCGTTTCTCCTATCCCGGGAAAAGCAGCCCTGGGGATAGAGATTCCCAACCCGGTTCCTCGTCTTGTCTATTTGAAAGAGATACTCTCCTCCCCGCAGTTTCAAAATGCTTCCTCCAAACTCACCCTTGCCCTCGGCAAGGATATAAGGGGAAATCCCATTGTGGGAAATCTCAAGGAAATGCCTCACCTTCTTATTGCCGGGACTACCGGTTCGGGCAAAACCGTCTGCCTGCATTCGCTGGTAATGAGTTTACTTTTCCAGGCCTTTCCTTACGAAGTAAAACTTCTCCTGGTAGACCCCAAAATGGTAGAACTTACCCCCTTTTCCCGCATTCCACATCTCTATGCTCCCATTATTACCAGCGGAAAAGGAGCGGCAAAATCCCTGCAATGGATAGTGGAGGAGATGGAAGGAAGGTACCAGACCTTGGCAGAAGCAGGGGTGCGGGATGTGGATAAATTTAATCGTCTCATGGAAAAGGAAGGCAACCCAGAAGAGAAAATACCGTATATTGTGGTTATCATTGATGAACTGGCAGACCTTATGGCAGTAGCTTCCCGGCAGGTGGAGGATTCCATTATGCGCCTTGCACAATTGTCGCGGGCAGCCGGGATACACCTGATTCTTGCCACGCAAAGACCCTCAGTAGATGTGGTCACCGGCGTAATTAAGGCTAATTTCCCCTGCCGGCTCTCTTTCCAGGTTTCCTCCAAAGTAGATTCCCGCACTATTCTGGACATGAGCGGAGCAGAAAAACTTCTGGGAAAAGGAGATATGCTCTACCTTCCTGCCGGCTCTTCCAAGCCTGTAAGGGCGCAGGGGTGCCTGGTAACCGAGGAGGAAATTGAAAGTGTGGTGGACTACTGGGCAAAAACGGGTAAAGTTGAACATGAAAAAACGCTTGATTTTGAAGAAGAAAAAGAGACGGAGGATGAACTGCCAGCCGAAAATGACCCTCTTTTTAAAGAGGCAGTAAAAGTTATTTTCGTTACCGGTATGGCTTCTGCCTCTAACCTTCAGCGAAGAATGCGAATTGGCTATGCCAGAGCAGGGAGGCTGATAGACCTTATGGAGAAGAAAGGAATAGTGGGGCCAGCCCGGGGTTCAAAACCCAGGGAAATATTAGTTAGCGAGGCATACCTCCAGGAACTCAGTAAAGGAGATAATAAATAGACTTTCAGGGTATAACACATGGATTCTCCCATTTCAAATTGTAGTGCACAGGAATACCTGAAAGAACTTTCCCACAGCAGTGCTATTTTTGTGGGGCTGGGAAACGAATTGAAGGGCGACGACGGAGCCGGTGTTTTCCTGGTAAGAGAGCTGTCCGGCGTATTTTCACACCAAAACTACTCCCACCCACCCGGGCTCCCATCCTGGAAGTTTTTAATTGCCGGAGTGGCGCCGGAGAATTTTCTGGGTAAACTTTCTAATGCAGAAATTGTTGTATTTGTTGATGCCTGCTATTTCGGGGGTAAGGCAGGAGAGATAGCTTTTATTAATCCGGAAAAGTTAAAAGGTTATGGATTCACGCATAGTTTTTCCCCGGCTCTGATTGAGTATCTGAATACCCTGGGGAAAAAAGTGCTCTTCTTGGGCATAGAACCCAAAAACCTGGACCTGGGGGAAGAGGTGAGTTTTGAGATAAAAAAAGGCATAGAGAAATTCATAGAGGATATAAAGGAATGCATGAACTTACCTTAGCTAACAATATATTAAATATTACCCGGCGGGTGGCACAGGAAAATTCACTCAGCCGGGTTACCGGGATAACAATCAAGCTGGGGATATGGAGCTGCGTAAATGAGGAATCCCTCAAGTTCGCCTTGCATTGTATTGCCAACGAACCCTGGATTAAGGGAGTTAACCTGAAAGTAGAAAAAATAGAGCAGGAGGATATTATTCAGGAGATGTATATAGAAAGCATTGAAGGAGAAAAAAATGAAGATAAAAGTATTGAAGCCCATTCTTGAGGCAAACGAGTCTATTGCGGATGAAGTAAGGGAAGTGTTAAGGGAACAAGGGGTAAAACTTGTAAATATTATTGGTTCGCCGGGTTCTGGCAAAACGAGTTTGCTGGAGAAGACGCTCACTTACTTATCCCCGGAAGAAATCGGGATAATTGAAGGTGATATTTCTACCACTTACGATGCAGAAAGAGTTTACTGCATGGGGGCCGAGGTGGTGCAAATAAATACTCAGGGAGCCTGTCACCTGGATGCCAACATGATAAAGGAATCTTTGCAGAACTTAACCCTTAACAACAAAAAAATAATTTTTATCGAAAACGTGGGGAACTTAGTCTGTCCGGCAGAATTTAGATTGGGGGAAGACCTCAGGATAATCGTCCTTTCTCTTACGGAGGGGGAACACAAACCTCTTAAGTATCCTCTCTCTTTTAAGAGTTCCCAGGTGTTAATTATTAACAAGATTGACCTCCTTCCTCATTTAAAGGTAGATATGAAAGGAATAATTGAAGAAGCAAAAAAGATAAATCCTGACTTGAAAGTGTTTCCTCTTTCCTCTTTAAGCGGAGAAGGCTTCTCCGGGTGGATTGAATACATAAGAAGATTCATCGCTTAGGTTTTATCTGATTATTTAGAAATATGATACCATTTGTGGAATTATACAAGGTGAAAAATCGAAAGGAGATTAAATGAAAAGATATGTTATAGCCGGTTGTTCTGACAGGGCCCTGGATATGTTTGCTAAACCGATAGTGGCAAACTTTTCTAATTATGCCCGGTTAGTGGGAATTTTTGACCCCAACCATAAACGCATGGAATTCTTTAATCAGCAGTTAAAAACTTCCATCCCTGCTTACACGGATTTTCAAGAGATGTTAAAGGAACAAAAGCCCGATTGTGTCATTGTTACCACTATTGACTGTTACCACCACCAGTACATTATTGCCTCCCTGAAAGCAGGTGTCGATGTAATTAGTGAAAAACCAATGACTATAGATGAGGAAAAATGCAGGGCAATTCTCGCTGCCGAAAAAGAAAGCGGGAAAAAAGTTACTGTTACCTTTAACTATCGTCATGCCCCTTACTGCACCAAAGCCAAGGAACTGCTTCGGCAGGGTAAAGTAGGTAAGATACTTTCCATACATTTTGAATGGATGTTAGACACCAGGCACGGAGCAGATTATTTCAGACGCTGGCATCGCAGAAAAGAGAATTCAGGCGGGCTTCTGGTGCATAAGGCTACGCATCACTTTGATTTGGTTAACTGGTTTCTGGAGGATGAACCGGATGTAGTCTTTGCCTTTGGCAGTCGCAGGTTCTACGGCCCCACCCGCAGAGAACGAGGGGAACGGTGTTTAACCTGCAAATACAAGAAAACCTGCGAGTTCTACTGGGATATAACCCGGGCCGGAGAGAAGATGAAAGGGCTTTATCTGGATGCTGAAGCTGTGGATAAGTACTACCGGGACGGCTGTGTTTTTAGCTCCGAGATTGATATTGAAGACACCATGTCGGTAAATGTACGCTATAGACAGGGAACATTTTTGAATTACTCTCTCATTGCCCATTCTCCTTATGAGGGCTGGAAAATGAGTATAAACGGCACCGGCGGAAGGCTTGAATTAGAAGAATACCATAGCGGCAATAGAGCGTCTGAACCTTTTCACTATATCCGCTGCTATGACCGGGAAGAAAATAGTGTCACCTATGAATTTACCAAGCCTACAGGCGGCCACGGCGGTGGGGATGAACGCTTGTTGCGTATGCTCTTTGTTAATGACCTGCCAGACCCATTGGGATTGATGGCTGACTCCCGGGCAGGAGCGATGTCTATTCTGATAGGGATTGCTGCAAATAAATCCATAGCCCGGGGGAAACCTGTGGAAGTATCCGGTTTACTCAAACCCTCAGGCTAATACTGTTTCCACTGTAGGCAGACTATGTTCTAAAGTCCAAGAGTTGCGAGTTATTAGTTGCCAGTTATTAGTTGTCCCGGCGCATGCCGGGGTGCCTATTCCCCCATGTTAGACTATAGACATCAGACTTTAGACATTAGACGGGAAAGACACATGATGCGGGGGACCAACTTACTATTCACTGTTTACTATTTACTATCTTCCCTCGCTACCCGCTACTAACTACTGTTCACTATCCTCCCGGTCTATAGTCTAAAGTCTACGGTCTAAAATCCTGGATGCCTGCTTCCGCAGGCATGACAGG
>JALUVB010000245.1 GCA_027021085.1 bacterium | reverse complement strand
TTCACTGCTTCCCCAGTCTATGGTCTACTGCGTGGGAGTAAGATTTATTCCTTCTTCATGCTCATAAACCCATAGACTATCATCTCTCCCAGTAGTCCCAGGGAAATAAGCTGGATTCCGACTATCAACAAAAGTATACCCAGCCAGAGAAGAGGGTAGTGTCCCCCGATGGAGTGGGGGGAGGAAATAAACCAGAGAACAGCAAGCCCTATTTCTATAACAGCACCCGGCAGGAAAAGGATTGTTCCTATGGTTCCAAACAGGTGGAGGGGTTTTACCCGGTAATGGGTGAGAAAAATAATGGTAATAAAATCAAGAAAACCCCAGTAAAATTTTTTCCATCCGTACTTACTTTTCCCTCTCCTGCGGGGAAAATGCCTCACCTGCACCTCGCTGACCCGGAATCCCTTACTGTGGGCAATAAGGGGGATAAAGCGGTAAAGGTCTCCGTAAAAATCAATTTTTTCAATAACTTCTTTCCTGAAAGCCTTGTAGCCGCAGTTTATATCATGTAACTTCACTCCTCCCAGCAGAGAAACAAAAAAATTAAATATGCGGGAAGGTATCCTCTTCCAGAGAGGATCCTTCCTGTGAAACCTCCATCCGCAGACCACGTCGTATCCTTCTTCTATCTTCTGGAGAAATTTTTCTATTTCCTCCGGATTATCCTGCAGGTCGGCATCCAGGGTAAAAATTATCTCTCCGGTTGCTTTCTTAAAACCTTCTTTCAGGGCAATGGTTTTGCCAAGATTTGCAGCCAGATGAATTACCTTGGCTCTTTCGTCACTCCTGACAATTTCATCCATTTCCTTCCCTGTCCCATCCCTGCTCCCGTCGTTTACAAAAATCAGCTCCCATTCCTGCTTTTTTCCCAGCACTTCTTTTATCTTCTGGTAAAGGGAAATAATATTCCCCTCTTCGTTAAAGGCTGGAATTACAAGAGAAATCTTCATTTTAAATCCTTACTTAGACTTGCGAATATTCTACCATACTTCTCCTGCAGTAATTCCTGGTATAGATTTTCGTGCTCTCTTACCATTCTCTCGATGGTAAAAACGTTTAATATTTTTTTTGCTTCTTCTCCCATTTTCTTTAACAACTCCCTGTTTTTCATCAGCGCCGCCATTCCCCCGGCAAGCATTTTACTATCCCCGGCCCGAACGATTATGCCGCTTTTACCCTCTCTTACTATCTCACCCGTACCTCCCACTCCTGTAACTACCGCTGGGATTCCAAGTGCCTGTGCTTCCAGAAGGGCATTGGGAAAACCCTCCCAGAGGGAGGAAAGTACAAATAGGTCCAGTGAAGCAATAACAGGAAGGATGTCTTTCCTGAACCCCAGGAAAATTATGTTATTTTCCAATTTCATCTCTTTAACTCTTTCTTTTAGTTTTTCCGCTTCTTCCCCCTTGCCCAAAATGAGAAGCATAACATCAGGATTCTCCCTGCTTAATATTTTCATTGCTTCAAAAAGATAGGGGAGGCCTTTTTGCTTCTCCAGCCTGGATACAGTCCCGATAAGAAAAGTTTTCTCCGAAACCCCAAGCTTCTTGCGGGAACAGGGTTTAACTGCCTTAATTCTTTCTGGATCTAAACCATTGTAAATTACTGCCAATTTATCTTCTCTGATTCCCACCTCTTCTTTCCTGAAATCCTTCACTGCCCTGCAGACACATATTTCTTTATCAATTAAATTTTTGCTCCAACCCTCCAGCCAGATATGCCATCTTTTTTCTTTCTCCATTACCCGCACAGAAGAAATAATACAGGGTACCCCTGCCAGCCTGCCAATTATCCTTCCTGTGAAGTTAGCATGGAAAAGAAAAGTATGCAGTATGTGGGGCTTGAACTTTCTTGTTACTTTGAAAAGATGAAATGGGAAAATTGTAAAATTCTTTTTACTCTTTGCTCCGTAGGGATAGACATAAATTCCTTCTTTTTTCAGAAGCCCGGCTATTTCTCCCTCTCCCTGCAGGGAGATTACCCGGGGAGAAAACTTTTTTTTGTCCAGATGTGAAGTAAGATAATAGAGATTCTTCTCCGCTCCTCCTATGTCCAGGTCTGTAATAAGATAGAGGATTCTAATCATAAGGGAAATAGGGGAGGATGATTTTTCGCAGCTTCTTCTTTCTCGACCCCTTTCGTAGAGCTTCCCTGAGAGAATTTATCTTGCTTTTGCCCTCTTCTTTTCCGGTTTTAATGATTTCTCTTGCGCAGGAAAAGGAGTGCCATTTCCATTTTTCTACGGGTGGTATAAAAAGAAAATCCGCCAGACTGCTTTCCACCCGTGTAAGCTCCCAGTCTCTTATTTCATTCATGCGCAGGAATAAGTCCAGCGCTTTCCGGGGAGAGAACTCGGAGAGAGAATCCCCTGGCAGGATGGAAATAATGAAATCACTTCCCAGTATTTCACCGGCCAGAACGGGGTTTTTGCTTAGCACTCCGCCATCAGCCAGTATTTTCTCGCCTCTTTTTAGCGGTGCGAAAATTCCCGGAATAGCTGCGGAAGCAACCACTGCCTCCAGTAAGTTGCCATCCTTAATGAGCAACCTTTTCCCTTCTACCATTTCCACCGCTACGCAGGCAAAGGGAATGGAAAGGTCAGAAAAGGTAAGGTGAGAAGGGATAAGAATGGACAGCCCTCTGCTCAAGTCTTCTTCTTCCCATATCCCTTCGCGTAATATTTCCGAAAGATAAAGCTGTATATCCTTTATGATATTTTCCGCTTTTTTTATGCCTCTTTTTTTTTCGCGGTGAAAACTACGTTCCACTTTCTTTACTTCCGGAAGTTGAGAGAAGCCCAGGATAGATTCTTCTATCTCCTGAGAGTTTCTACCCATACAGTAAAGGGCTCCGATAACAGCACCCATGCTGGAGCCGATTACCGTATGAATGGGAATCTGCTCCTTTTCCAGTAACTGGAGCACCCCGATTTGAGAAAAAGATTTAGCGCCACCACCGCCCAATACCAGGGTATTGCGTTGTTTTCTAAAGGGGAAAAAGGGGATTCTCAACTTACCTTCTTTTCCAGTTCTGCCACACGTTTTTCCAGTTTTTTGAGCTCTTTGTCAGTGACAATATTCGCCTTTTTTATAACCTTAAGCACTATTTTCTCTATATTTTTTTCCATCAATTCGCGGGTTTCCTGCGCTTTCTTGCTTATTTCTTCTGCAATTTTCTTTCCCTGGTTTTCTGTTATCTCTCCTTTTTCAATCAATTCGGTTACCAGTCCCTTGACTTTTTCCTGGGTTAAGGCAAGCACTCCCATAC
>JALUVB010000244.1 GCA_027021085.1 bacterium | reverse complement strand
GGTCTAAAGTCTAAAATCTCCCTCGCTACTCACTACTCGCCACTGATCACTCTCGCCAGTCTCTCTTTAAGGAAGCTTGCCTCTTCCTTCCCCTCCCATTCCCCCAAGGCATTTTCCAGCAATTCCCGGGCTCTTTTTTTCTCTCCCTCATCAATCAGCAGGTCCACCATGCGGTTCAAGAAGAAAAGTTTTTCCCTTTCTTCTTCTGCTGTCTGATAAAGAAATTCGAGCTCCTGGATAGCTTCTCTCTTCCTTTCTAACTTACCCGCGAGGATATCCGCTATCTCCATGCGTGCAGTTCTGTCCTCGGGGTCGTTCTCTAAAAGTTTCCGGTATTCTTTTACTGCTTCTGCAAACTCTCCTTTCCGCGCCAATGAACGGGGTAAAGAGTAGAGCTTTTCTTCCACCCTGCCTATATCGGGGAAGTAGAGGGAATGGGCAAACTTCCTGGCTACCCAGTCAGCAAAGGGGGGAGCTATCAGCATGGCAGAAAAAACCAGGAAAACCAGGAAGGCAAGAAAATAAAAAAGCGCCAAGGCGGTTCCGACGCTCCTTATTCCCAGCAGAAAAAATTTCCCTGTAATGAGTAGAAGAACAACTCCTGCAAAAAAGAGCAGGAGACGAGTTAAAAATTCCTTCATAGATTCTTGAAGATGGTAGGGTTCTTGGAAAAGGATACAGCAGTTTCGTAGGTTATAAGTCCTTTCAGGTATAATTCTTTCAAGGATTTATCCATGGTTTGCATCCCATACTGACTACCTGTCTGGAGAAGAGTAGGAATCTGGTCAGTCTTGTGTGCCTTGATAACATTTCTTATGCCAGGGTTAGCAATCAGAATTTCGGTAGCTAATATCCTTCCCTTTCCGTCCTGCCGGGGAAGGAGAAGTTGCGCCACGATTCCCTGTAAACACCCGGCCAGCTGAATTTTAACTTCCTGTTGTTGATGAGGTGGAAATACATCTATAATCCTGTCAATAGTCTGGGGTGCATCAGGAGTATGAAGAGTGGTAAGCACCAGGTGACCTGTTTCAGCCGCAGTGAGAGCAGTGGATATTGTCTCCAGGTCCCTCATTTCCCCGATGCAAATTACATCCGGGTCCTGGCGTAAAACCCGCCGGAGTGCCTGGGAAAAAGAATGAGTATCTGACCTGACTTCTCTCTGCTTTATCACACTCTTTTTATTTTTATGGAGATATTCAATGGGGTCTTCAATGCTGATAATTACACATCTTTTCGTGCTGTTTATGAGATCCATTAAACTGGCAAGAGTGGTAGTTTTCCCCATTCCGGTAGGTCCTGTGATAATCACCAGCCCGTTTGGTTTTAGGGCCAGGTCTTTTACAACGGGAGGGAGACCGAGTTCCTTCCAGGATGGGATATGCAGGGAAACCACTCGTATGGAAGCTTCCACATTACCCTTTTGCCGGTGCACATTTACCCGAAAACGGCTTATCCCGGGCAGATGAAGGGAAAAATCCAGCTCCCAATTTTCTTCAAATTCAACTCTCTGGGTTTCTGTAAGCACGCTGTAAATCAATTCCTTGGTATTTTCACTGCTAAGAGGGGGGTATTTAAGGGGAATTATTTCGCCGTTTACTCTCAACAGAGGGGGAGAATCAACACAGATATGCAGGTCACTGGCTCCTGCTTTTAACGTTTCGCTAAGAAGAGTCTTTATTTCCATATTATCTTAATGCAGAAGATTTAATGCCGGATAGCTTCATCTTCAATTCCTCAGGTTTGTTGCTCTGGGAAAGTGCTTCCTGGTAATCAACTTTTCCCTCCTTAACCAGCAAGCAAAGACTCTGGTTGAATGTGCACATACCAAGGGACCTGCCTTCTTCCATCAGCCTGTATAGTCCATCTACATTTCCTTCCTGGATATACTTGCGCACAGTGGGAGTAACCAGGAGAATAGAGTAAGCAGGGAGTCTTTCCTTGCCTGTTATTGAAGGAAGAAGTCTGAGAGAAACTATTCCTTTCAAAAGATGAGAAAGCCGGAACCTCATCTCGCCCTGGTACTGGGGAGCAAAGAATGCTAATATTCTTTCCACGGTTTTAGGTGCATCTATGGTATGCAGGGTGGTGAGAACAAGGCTTCCGGTCTCTGCCGCATTGAGAGCCGTCTCAAAAGTCTCCCTGTCTCTTATTTCTCCAATCATTATCACGTCAGAAGATTCTCTTACCACACTTCGCAAAGCACGCGAAAAAGAAAGCGTATCCCTGCCTATCTCCCGCTGGTTTATAAGGCTTTGCTTTTCTTCCAATATAAATTCTATCGGGTCTTCAATGGTAATGATATGATAGGGGAAATTTTGGTTTATATATTCCAGCATTGAGGCCAGGGTGGTTGATTTGCCGCATCCTGCCGGCCCGGTGATAATCACCATGCCCCTTCTCTGGGAAGATAGCCGGGAAAGAACTAAAGAAGGAAGATTCAATTCTTCAAATGTGGGAATATGTTTCTTAATTTCCCGTACCACGAGAGCCACTTTGCCCCTTTGAAAGAAAAGATTTGCCCTGAAACGCCTGTCGGAATATTCAAAAGTGGTATCCTCCTCTTTTTCCCGGTAGAACCTTTCCTTCTCTTCCTTGCCCAGGATAAAGGAAAGCAGCCTATCCACCTCTTTCTTATCTAAAGCCCCCTTTCCCCTAATCAATTTCCCTCCT
>JALUVB010000243.1 GCA_027021085.1 bacterium | reverse complement strand
AAAGGTTAAAATGCCGATTTTTACCTATCTCTGCAAAGAATGCGGGAAAACCTTCGAGCTTTTAAGGGGAGTCTCTGCTTGCGAAGAAGAAACGAGATGTCCTCGCTGCAAGAGTAGAGAAGTAGAAAAAACCTTTGCTACCTTTGGGGTTAAGAGTTCCTCAGGTAGCACCTCTTCTTCCAGCTGTGCTTCCTGTTCTGCTTCTACCTGTTCCACGTGCTCGCGGGGATAGGTGGTTTTAAAATGGCGAGGCCCGAAGGACAGCTGCGTTTTTAGCTGCTTTCCCGGGGGGCAGCCAGCAGAGGCTCGGTGAGAACCCTTTTATCCCGCGAATTTATATCGGCAATGTTGTAGTATTAGGGTAAATAATTTTGGCAGAGAAAAAATTTTTTATTTTACTTATTGTTCTCGCTCTCCTGTATCTATCTTATCTTACCCCCAACCTTTCTTTGGACGGAGATAATGCCCGTTATATAATTTTATCCAAGTCTTTATTAGCAGAAAAAGGCTTAAATTTCATAAATCAACCCGGCTCTCCCGCGGCGCATCCTTTTACTCCGGGATACCCTCTGCTTCTGATTCCTTTTCTGCTCATTGGGAAAGGTTCTGTGATTATTTTGAAAATTTCTTCCCTCCTTTTCCTCTTACTTTCCCTCTGGCTCATTAAAAAACAATTTTCTGATGTGCCTTATCCTTCCTTTTACCTTTTTTTACTTGCTCTAAATCCATATTTAATCTCTTTTTCTCACCAGGTAATGAGTGAATTACCCTACATGTTTTTTTCCCTTTTGAGCTTGAGATTAAGCGAAGAAGATTCCGATTCCCGGGCTTCTCTGTGGTTGGTGGCTACTCTGATTTTCAGTATTGCTATACGACAGATAGGCTTTGCCCTTTTTATGGCTGTTCTGGTCTTTGCGGTATGGAAGAAAAAAAAGAACCTGGTTATACCTATTTTGGCTAGCTGTGTTTTCATTTTTTATCTTTTGTGGCGAGACTTTTTCTCTTCCTCTTCTTACCTTTCCCAGGTATTTTATCTTCCTTACCAGGAAGGGCTGAGAATAGATTTAACCGGGCTGATTACGAGGATAAGCAAAAATTTATTTGCCTATGTTACAGGATTCCAGTCTCATAAATTACTAAAGTTAGCCATGGCGGGTTTTTCTTTTGTCGCATTGGTTGGATGGATGATAAACCTGCGGCTTAAACATGTATTAGTATCTGTTTATTTTGCTTTCTATCTCTCATTTTTGTTAATCTGGCCCTGGCAGGGGATAAGGTTTTTGGTGCCGGTAATCCCCCTGATTCTTTACTTCTTCTTCTGTGGCTGGAAAAAGCTGCTGGAAGTCTCCTCGCGGGCTGCGGTTTCTTTTTTAAGCAGTATCTTCCCCCGTTTGAGACATATTGCAACCTCCTCCAGGTGGAAAATTTGCCCCTGGTTTATTATGCTTATTCCTTTTTTACTGCTTTCGCTACTTATGGATGTAAGAGAAATGAAGCAAACGCGTTTTAATCCCTATCCTCCTGAATGGGAAAATTATCGCCAGGTGGCTGTGTGGTCAGGCAGGAATCTTTCCCCCGGGAGCCTGGTGGTATGCAGGAAGCCCTTTCTTTTTTATCTCTGGTCAGGAGAAAGGGTGAAAACGATTGTTTATCCTTTTACTACGGATGAAGAAGCATGGAAAGATTTCTTTTCTAAGTTTTCGCCTTTATATATAGTGGCAGATAAATTCGGAGGCACAACAGAAGCTTATCTCAAATCTATTCTTCTTCGCTATAATAATAGACTCACTCCCCTCTACTCCACAGCTTTTCCCGAGGTGCAGATTTTTTCAATGGATAAGAGTAGACGAAAATGAGAATTTGCAGTCTCCTTGTTATAATAGAGCAAGATTTATTTTAGTCCCAGAGTAATGAAAGTTTGTCATATCGTATCTACATTTCCTCGCTTTGAAGGTGATACGCAAGTTCCGTGGCTTTTAAACCTGGCCACCGGACTGAAAAATAAGGGACTCCAGATAACTGTTATTGCTCCTTCTTTCAAAGGGCTAAAAAGCCATGCAATCTCGGGAATTGCAGTGAAGAGGTTCCGCTATTTTTTCTCTGCCTGGGAAACGTTGACACACGAGGCAGGAGCTCCCAATAAGCTGAAGAGTTCTCCCCAGTACTGGTTGGAAATACCTTCCTATTTCCTGAGCGGTACAGGCTATATTTTGAAGGAAACGCTTAGAGAAAAATTCGATATCCTTCACATTCACTGGCCTATTCCGCATTATTTAATGAGTTATCCAGCTAAAATCTTTACCGGAGTGCCTGTTGTGCTTCATTTTCACAGTGCGGAATTTCCTCTTTTGAAGAAATTTAACTTCCCAAAATCTCTTGTAAAAAGTATTTTTGCCCGTCCAGAAGTAATATTGGCAAATTCAAAGTACACGGGTAGGTTGATAGAAGAATGGACAGGTAGAAAACCTATAATTCTACCTTTTGGGGTAGAAGTCAAGAATAATATAACTCCACAGAAAATGTCCCCCCCTTATAAATTGCTTTTTGTGGGCAGATTGATTGAAAGGAAGGGTGTGGAATATTTAATAAAAGCACTTCCTCATGTATTAAAGAAAACAAAAGTGGTATTGCATATTGTGGGAGGCGGTCCTTTATCCGGGGAATTGCAAGCTCTCAGTAAGGCGCTTGGAGTAGATAACCATGTGGTTTTGCATGGAATGGTAGGCAAGGATACTTTGGAAGACCTTTATGATAATTGCGATTTATTTATTCTTCCCTCCATTCATGATTCTCGGGGAGATACTGAAGGATTGGG
>JALUVB010000242.1 GCA_027021085.1 bacterium | reverse complement strand
AACCATACCCCGAAAAATATTCCCAGTGTATAAAAGAAATCCAGGAAAGAAGGATAAATTTTGTTAAAGTATCTGCTCAAAAATCTCTTCCCCCCCTTGAAAAGAAAGATTAACATCCCTAAATATAGAACAACTGAAATAGGGAACAGATGGTAGGGAACAAGTAAAAGAGATAAGCCCATTGCTCCCAATATGAGAAATAATACTTCGAATATAACACTTCTAAAGCTATCTCCGGGAGAAACCCCCTTTTCTTTCAATAGTAAGCCTTTTCCTCCCGCATACCAAATTTTACCTGGAATGTATTTACTCCCTATGGTTAATCCCATAATTTTTAAAACATCCCTTAGATTCACTCTTATTCCCATGAGATGTAAGATTTTACACCATCCGTAAGCATTTATTGGAAAGCAAAGGAAGAGAAAAACAAATGAGAAAAGCAAAAACCAGGGTGATGTTTGAAAAAGTAGTTTTTCCACTTCTTTGAAATAGCGGAAAAGATTATAAAAAAGAAAAGCATATGTGAAAATGAGGGCAAGGCCAATAAGAGTTTTTTTTAATAGTTTCATGGCAAAAAGTAATTCGTGCCTTGGTGATACGTTATGAAAAGTAAACAATATTTCATTTTACTAAGATAACTTGCAGTTAAAAATACTGGAAATTGCATTAGATATTAACTGCGATGCCGTTTATAAGAGTTATTTTCTGTCATATCGTGTGGCCCCTTATTTATTTCTGGCTTATGTGTTTTTCTACAGATTCCTATAAGAGTAAAGCAGTCGGAATTAATTTCCTCTGTTATAAAATAGTCGTGCAGAGTCAAGTTTTCTGGCAGTCTCGTTGTTATGTATTTTCTTACTACACTTTTCAGGGTTTCCGGAGTGTATCGCCACAATTTTTTAAGGCTGGAAGGAATTTTTCTCCCTGTTCTTATTGCTTGATATTTCTTTGCCTTCTCCGAACCAGTTATTCCCATAATACGGACAACTTCAAACTCTTTGGAAAGAATTTCTTTAAAACTCTCTACATCGAATTCCTGCATATGTTCTGGATTCCATGGGCTCCCGTTAACTCCTCGCCAGATTCTGTTAGGAGTTGATATAATTAAAATACCATTGTCTTTGAGTAAGTCATAAATAAGCGACAGTAATCTATGGTATTCTTGCAGGTGTTCAATAATCTCCACTGCTGTAATTACCTCGATTTTTTTCCCAAGAAAATTCATGGGTATTTCATAGATATCCATAACCTTGAACTGCAGGTTTTCTCTTGAATATCTTGTTCGGGCATATTTGATGCATCCTTTATCTATATCTATTCCTGTTACCGACTTTGCATATTGACTCATCAGGTATGCTCCATGTCCATATCCACAGGCTATATCCAGCACCGTTTTTGTTTTTATATAGGGGATAGTGTATTCGTATACTTTGATATCCATAAGGAAATGTCCTGCTCGCGCTGCAAATGATGGAGGAAGGTAAAGCGTAGAATCTGCAATTTTTAGGGAAGTCTCTATTGATTTCATTATTTCATCTTATACCTGATTAAGCGATAAAAGGCAAGAATTTGTAAATCATCAAAAACCCCAAATTTCTTTTTGCAGTCAGATTGGGATTTACCCGCTGATTCTGAAACACATCCCCAAAGATAAAGTTTAAGTATAAAAATAAAAATTGTCTATGACAGAATTCTCTGAAAGGAAAAACCTGATATTTCAACTTATTGCGGTTACCTCCTCTAAAATAAGGGAATACAAATTTACCATAAATTGTTGTAAAATAGCAATATGAAAAGTATCCTGGATATATTTATTTTTACAAGAGTTACTGTATTGGGTCTAATGAAAAAGGAGGTATGATATGAAAAAATATTCCGTATACTTGGCCTTTTTACTGTCAGTATTCTTATTCTCTCCCTTTGCATCTTTAGGAGATTCTTCCTCTTTTCGTGAAACCCTTACCCAGGTTTCTACCCTGGATGCTCTTTTGAACGGGGCATATGACGGCACGGTAACCTACCGGGAAATAGAAAAAAAGGGGAATTTTGGGCTTGGAACTTTTCAGGCACTAAACGGGGAACTGGTGGCTCTGGATGGTAAGTTTTATCAGGTAAGGGCAAACGGAAAAGTTTACCCCGTTTCTCCCGAAGAGAAAACGCCCTTTGTAAGTGTTACTTTCTTTGAGCCGGATTTAAAATTTGCCATGGCAGGAGTTAACTATGATGAGTTCGAAAAGAAATTGAACGCAAAAATACCCAATCCGAATCTTTTCTATGCAATAAAGGTAGAAGGGGTTTTTGCATATCTTAAAACGCGTAGTGTTCCTAAGCAGAGTAAACCATATCCACCTTTAATAGAGGTTATCAAGCATCAGCCCACTTTTGAATTTAAGAATATCAGGGGAACTATGGTGGGCTTCTGGTGTCCGCAGTTTATAAAGGGAATAAATGTTCCCGGCTATCATCTGCATTTTATTAGCCAGGACAGAAAGAGTGGTGGGCATGTCTTGAAGTTTACCCTTAAAAAGGGAGTAGTCTCTTTGGATATTACCCCCAACCTTTTCCTTATGCTTCCCAAAAAACCCGTGACTTTGCAGGAAAAGAATGGAGAAAACGAGATTGAAGAGATAGAGAGATAACAAGTGATAAAAAGAAGCAGTAAAAATGGCATATAAATTGCTGGGTGTTATCATATAGCATGAGAAAGGAAGGATTTACACTTATAGAACTACTGGTGGTAATGGCAATAATTGCCGTGCTGGCCGGGGTTTTACTGCCTGCCCTTTTGAGAGCCCGGGAAGGAGCCCGTCGCAGTGTCTGTCTGAACAATATGAAGCAGTTGGCATTGGGTTCTTACATGTATTATCAGGATTGGGATGGGTGGATGCCATTGGCAAGAAATTACTGGAGCAATAAGGAAATACCCACGCGGAATCATAGACCCGTAATTGAAGCACTGTATCCCTCATATGTTTCCAATGCCAGTGTGTTCTTTTGCCCCAACCATGATTATGCCTCCAACTATTTGCAGGCACTTACTGAGTGGAAAGAAATGGGCTACTATTACTGGCTCTATCAGACGGACCCTGGCCCAAATTACATTTTTCGCAGAGTGGAAAGGAAACGATATATCTACGAGGATAACTGGAATTACAAGGAAGGTGAGAATAGCTCGCGGGTCATGATTTTTTCCGACCTTTATGAAACCGCAAACGGAAAAGCTACCAGCACCCATCAGTTTACCCCTATTGGCATTCCTACTCCTCCAATAATTTTTGTGGGTTTTCTGGATGGGGGAGCACGGTATAAAGCTGTGATTTACAACACGTGGAATAATCCCATAGTAGAAGGTACATACGACGATGAGTGGTTTTAACCACATCCCCTGTTTCTTTAATTAATATTAATAACACCATGTGCCGGTTTTCTACGTTTCCCGGTAATCCTGGTTTCCTGCTATCCTGGTAATCCTGCCCGCCCTTCGGGAGCAGGCGGGCATGACATGTGGGCTGGTTTCTTGTCATTCTTGCGAAATCTATCCCCTTTACTAGGAAACCAGGATACCAAGTTACCATTAACTGCTTACTGTTCACTGTTTACTCTTCACTATCTATCCCCCTCACTACTTGTTACCTGCTACTCACTACCATTCACCGTTTACCGTTCACTATTCACTGTTTACTATTCCCCCGGTCTATAGTCTAAAGTCTATGGTCTATGGTCTAAAATATATGTTTGACATTTTATTGGTTATGATTATAATTAACTGGTAATATGAGTATATAAGTTATGAATAAGGAAGAAATTCTTAAGATATCCAAACGAGAAACACTGGTGGAGGCTATTGCACAAAAGCTTATCTCTTACATTGCGGTAAACCGCTTGAAAGAAGGTGAACAATTGCCTTCGGAAAGAGAACTAATTGAACTTATTGGAGTAAGCAGGATCCCCTTACGGGAGGCATTGTGTATGCTGAAGGGACTGGGGATAATAGAAGCAAAACATGGTAAGGGTATTTTTGTTAAAGAGATAGACCTATCCACTATATTCGGGATGCTTTCCCCTCTTCTGAAAGTCCAGAATGGTATTAATATGGAAGATATTCTTCAGGTGCGATTTTACCTGGAAGGAGATATTGCTGAAATAGGTGCCTGTAAGAGAACGGAAGAAAACCTAAAAAAGTTAGGTT
>JALUVB010000241.1 GCA_027021085.1 bacterium | reverse complement strand
TTTCTCACCTCGCTATTAACCGGCTCCCTGCCTGATTCTCTCGCCCTTTCCCTTTTGAAATATCTATTGCATCTGCTTTTTTCGCTGCAGGAGATTCTCTCCCAATACTGGGAAGAAGATTCTCCCAGAGAAGATTTCCTAAAAGAATCAATCAGGGCAGTGGACGGTCGGTTAAGGGAAAATTGTAAGAAAGTAAGAATAACCATAAAAAAAGGAGGTTACTTATGAGTAAAAAAAGAGTAGCAGTAGTAGGCTATGGGACCATAGGAGAAAGAATCTCCGATGGTATAGTTCTGCAGGATGACCTGGAGTTGGCCGGGGTAGCAGATATCTCCCCCACCCTTCCGGTAAGGGCGCTGGTAGAATCAGGAAAAGACTACCCTATTTACTGCTCCATCCCGGAAAAAAGAAAAGACCTGGAAAATGCAGGCATACCTGTAAAAGGACTGCTGGATGATCTGCTTGAAGAAGTAGACATTGTGGTAGATGCCACCACTCCCGGCATAGGAGCAAAAAACAAGGAAGTTTACAAGAAATTCGCTCTACCCGCCATATTCCAGGCCGGAGAGAAAAGAGGATTCGCCGATGCCATTTTCTCTCCCTACTTCAACTACCAGAAATGCCGGGAATTAAAATACCTCCAGATGTTCTCCTGCAATACCACAGGCATTGCCCGCCAGGCCTACATCTGTGACAGTGGCTTTGGCTTGAAGGAAATGATTTGCCTTATTGTCAGACGTGCCGCTGATATCTCTGAAACCCACAAAGGCCCGGTTGATGCATTGCTCCCCCAGGAGATACCTTCTCACCAGGCCGAGGACTTCATCCACGTGGCGCCCCACATCCACACTATTACCGGAGTAATAACTGCACCCGTATGCCATGGACATGCCACAATGATGATTTTCGAAGTAGGAAAGAAAACCTCGAAAGAAGAGATTGTAGAAGTCTTCAACAAAGAACCCCGCATCCGCCTTTTCCGTCTCCAGGACGGATTTATCTCCACCTCGCACATCTTTGACTACAACCGCGACAGGATGAGTCCCCGGGGTGACATGTACGAAGTACCGGTCTGGGAGGAAACAATCTACCTGGATAGAGAGGGACAAAGAATCTACTCCATCAACATGATACCACAGGAAGCTATCGTAGTACCCGAGAATATAGATGCCATAAGATGTCTTCTCGGGCTGGAAGACACTCCGGAAGAGGCCATGGAGCATACAAACAGATGTTTAGGGCTTAAGTAATCACCGGGAAAAGGAGGAATTCAGAAATGCTCTTCGGAATAAAAACACTGGACGATTTTGCCTTTAAAGGGAAAACCGTGCTTTTAAGGGTGGATATAAACTGCCCGGTGGACAAAGAAAGCAAAAGGATAAAAGACGACACCAGAATACGAAGAAGCCTCCCCAGCATAAAAGAGATTGCAGAGAAAGAAGCTCGCCTGGTTATCCTGGCACACCAGGCGGATCCCCTGGATTACCAGAATTTCATCCT
>JALUVB010000240.1 GCA_027021085.1 bacterium | reverse complement strand
TTTTGAAAATCTGCACCACCCTTTCGTACTCTCCGTACGCAGGATAAGGGATAATAGCCCGCCAGAAATCCAGCCCCCACATAAGAAGAAAAAAAACCTCGCTACTTCCATTCGAGACCAGGTAATTTCCCGGGTTTCCCCCGTAGCGCCCGGCCAGGGCTTCCCGCAGATTTTCAGATAAAGGCTCAGGATAGGGAGTAAGCTCTTCCCAGAGAGAGGCATAAACCTTCTTGATTCTCTCAGGAGGAGGAAAAGGGTTTAGATTAGCGCTGAAATCCAGCTTGCTTCTCACCCCCCCATGCCAGAAAAATGATTTGCTCTGCATGAGTTCATATTTTACCTCAATTTGCTCCTAATTCCTAACCCTTTGTACAGCTTCTAAGCTTGCCTGTTCATATTACCAGGAGGCAGGCGGAGGGCGGACAGCTCACCACTCACTATTCACTATTTATTGTTTACTATATTTTCCCCTCACTACTATCTACTCGCTACCCGCTACTAACTACTGTTCCCTTATCTCCCTGTCCAACGTCTAAAGTCCATGGCCTAAGGGCTAAAATCCTGGATGCCTGCTTCCGCAGGCATGACACAGTAGTGCTGGTTTTTCCCCTTTTCTGCTTCCCTTTGTCATTCCTGCGCAATCTATCCCCTTTACCGAGAAATCAGGACTACCAGGGAACCAGGATACCAACCCACCATTCACTGTTCACTATTTACTGTTTACTATCCTCTCCTCACTACCCACTATTCTCGCTCTCCGTCATTCCTGCGAAAGCAGGAAACCATAACCCTATCTACCCGCTACTCGCTACCCACTACTGTTTACTATCTCCCAGTCTACAGTCTAAGGTCTATGGTCTAAAGTCTAAAATTACCCTCGCTACCCGCTACTATCTACTCGCTACCATTTACCCTGTGTCCAGTTTGACACTTTTCAAGCGGGCATGGTAACATTGGAAAGTTGCAGTCTTGCCGTTTTTTTTGCATAATATCTTAAAAACTAAATTTAGAAATCCAGCGCGGATGCTTTCTGGAGAGGATGTATAAAATGATTGTGCGGCTTATTTCTCCCGGGTCCCCGGTGGCAGTAGCCAGTAAAAGAGAAAAGGCCCTTCAGTTTTCCCGCTTGAGCCTGGCTACCGTAGCCGCCCTCTTCCCCCCGGATGCCGACATTCGGATAATCAACGACAGCATCGACACAATAGACTTCCGGGAAAAAGTGGACCTGGTGGGCATAACTGCCATCACCTCCACTGCCCCCCGTGCCTACGAAATCGCCGACAAATTCAGGAAAAGAGGCGTCCCCGTCATCATGGGGGGTATCCATCCCACCGCATTGCCAGAAGAAGCCGCCCTGCACGCTGATGCAGTGATTATAGGAGAAGCAGAAGGCGTAATGCAGGAGCTTATAAACGACTTCAAAACAGGGAAACTAAAGAAATTCTATCATTCCCAGGCAAGACCCAGCCTTGCAAACCTTCCCCTGCCCAGGAAAGACCT
>JALUVB010000239.1 GCA_027021085.1 bacterium | reverse complement strand
TACTTTATTTACTATTCCTTTTACCCATTCGTACTGGTGCGATTTAAGATTACAAAGTAGAATCTTTCCACCCCATTCCTGCACAAATTTATCAAAGCCACCGAAACAAGCCTGGTTTTTACATCCGGACTTCTTCTCATGGGGAAAAGGCTTCAGAAGAATTTCAAGTGTATGTAAAAGAGATTGCGAATCTCGCATAGCAATATTTTACCAGAAAGACACAAAGGGGATATCAAGCACAAATGCGGGAGATATTTTCTATAACGTAATCCTGTTCTTCCTGAGTCATCTGGGTATAGAGAGGAAGAATTATCGTGGTATTCAGGGCTTTTTCTGTCTCCGGCAGTGAAACAGAAGCAAAATTCTCCACGTAATATGGCTCCAGGTGAATAGCCATAACTCCTCTTCTGGTAGCTATGCCCTTATCAAGCAATTTTCCCATCAACTCATCCCGGGAAATAGGAGCATTCTCTTTTAACCTGAGAATATAGGACTGGAAATTGTGAAAAGCATAGGAAGGCACATGAGGTGGGATAAGAAATTCATTTTTGCCCAGCAGCCTGGTGTATCTTTCCGATAGGTATCTTCTCTTTTCTATAAACTTCTCCAGCTTTTTCATCTGTTGAATACCAACAGCTGCCTGAATATCCGTAAGACGGTAATTGTAACCCAGTTCAGTATATTTCTCGAAAACTATGCGGGAAGCAACATGCCTCTCCAAATCCGAAACAGAAGCTCCGTGCGATCTCATTACCCGGCATTTTTCTGCTATATCCGGCAGATCAGTAGTAATAACACCCCCTTCGCCGGTAGTAATAGGTTTACGGGGATGAAAACTGAAACAGGTTACATCACCAATACTGCCTATCATTTTATCTTTGTACTTTGAACCAAGAGCACAAGCAGCATCTTCAATCACATACAGATTATGTTTCTTAGCAATTTTTATTATCTCTTCCATGTCACAGGGTAATCCTACCTGGTGTACCGGGAGGATGGCTTTTGTACGAGGAGTGATTTTTTCTTCTATTTTTCCCGGGTCCAAATTGTAAGTTTTAGAGTCAATATCTGCAAATATTGGCCTTGCTCCTGCGTGCAAGACAGCATTTGCCGTAGCAATAAAGGTATAGGAAGGAAGTATTACTTCATCCCCTGCCCCAATACCCAGCGAGAGGAGGGAAAGATGAAGAGCAGTGGTGCAGGAGGAAGTAGCCACAGCATATTTTGCTCCTACATACTGGCAAATTATCCCTTCAAATTCCTCTACTTTTTTACCCTGGGTCACCCATCCCGAGAGGAGAACTTCTCTTACTGCTTCTGCTTCCTCTTCTCCCAGAAAAGGTTTAGCTACAGGAATTTTTATCATTTTTGTTAATTATGCCTTTGTTCTACCTCTTTTTGCAGGTTTCTTAAAAATTTTGCCGGATTGCCCACAAACACACTATTGGGAGGAACATCTCTTATAACCACACTTCCCATCCCGATAAGAGAATAGTCCCCGATGCGGATATTTTCTTTAATTGTACTATTACTTCCCAGATAACATGCTTTACCCACCTCCACGTTTCCCGAAATACAAACTCCTCCCGCTATGCAGGTATAGTCTCCGATTATGTCGTCATGACTGATAACTGTATTGGGAAGAATGACCACATGATTGCCAATCTTTACCCGGGAACTAATAGTAACATTCTGGAGAATTACAGTCCCTGCTCCGATCTTAGCCATACTGGAAACACTCGCAGTAGGATGAATAATTGTTTCAAACCGTTCCGGAGAAAGAGCCGTAGTAAAAATAATACTTTCCTTTTTCCAGAAATTAGAGGGATTACCAATACCGTTTACAAAATAAGCATCCATAAATTTATCTGCGGTATTCAAGGGGCCGAGGACTTTCACTCCGCATACTTCCCTACCCCAACTGGATGGGTCATCATCCAGAAAGCCGATACATTCGTAGTTGGGGGTAGCTGATAATGCGTTTATATCGTTGATAGTATCAAGAATATCTATACTGCTTCCGCCTGTTCCCAGGATAATGATTTTCTTCATCTCTTTTCCCAGCAAAACTTTTCAATGAGAGGAAGCAGGTCATCAGGAGCAGAGTAAGTGCTCTTAAACCAGAGAAGGAATTTTTCTATCCCCCGGGTAAAATCAACTTTTGCCTCAAACCCTGTAACCTTGCGGGCACGGGAAACATCGGCAAAATGTCTTTTTACATCTCCTGGCCGGGGAGGAAGAAAAACGGGAGAGATCTCCTCTTTTTTATTCAACAGACGCAGAAGTAAATTACTCACTTCCAGGATGGACACCTCTTCTCCCCGGGCTACATTAAAAGTTTTACCCACTGCATCCGGGTGGAGAGAGACTTCCAGAATGCCCCGGGCTGTATCTCCCACGTAGGTGAAATCTCTACTTTGCTTCCCATCTCCAAAAATAGTAGGCGATTGATTATTCAAAATCTGCACTATAAACCTGGGAATAACTTCGCCATATACACCCTCAAAGTGCTCACGGGGACCATAGGTGTTAAAAGGCCTTATTACTGTCACCGGAAGGCCATAAGTGTAAAAGTAAGCAAGAGCATACTTCTCCCCGGCTAACTTACTCGCTCCATAGACGGTAGTGGGATTTAAAGGATGATTCTCATCCATGGGAACGTATTCAGCAGAGCCATAAACTTCCGAGGAAGAAACATAAACGAACTTTTTTACTCCCATCCTCCTGCACAATTCGCACAAATCAAGCGTAGCAGTAGCATTTACTTCATGCACTACAAAGGGGTCTTCCAGTGACTCTCTCAGGCATTTTACTGCCATGTGATACACCCATTCCACGCCAGAGAGAGCAGTCTCTAAAAGTTCGCTGTTTCTGATATCTCCTTCTATCACCTCAAGGCTATTATTTCCCTCATGCAGGGAAAGATTCTCCCTTTTCCCGCTGGAGAAATCATCCACCACCCTCACCTTTGCTCCCTTCTCCAGGAGTAAATCAACTACATGACTGCCGATAAATCCAGCTCCGCCCGTAACCAGGACTTTTTTCCCTTTTACTCTCATTGGAAAAACTCTCTTACTGCATCTATCACGTATCCTACTTCCGTATCTTCCATCTCCGGATATAAGGGAAGGGAAATAATCTCCCGGGCTGTTTTCTCGGAAACCGGAAGAGCGCCTTCCTGGTAGCCTAAATCACGCAGGGAATCCTGTAAATGCAGGGGAAGAGGATAATGCAATCCTGTTCCTACCCCTTTCTCCTGCAGAAAATTCTTCAATTTATCCCGTTCAGCCGTTCTCACCACATATAGATGATAGACTCCCCGGGAATAAGGAGGGGAAGAGGGTAAACATATATCCTCTATATCCCGGAAAGCTTCGCTGTACTGGTGTGCTATTGCCCTTCTCCGTTCGTTCCATTTATCCAGATATTTCAACTTGCAATTGAGCACCAATCCCTGCAACGCTTCCATCCTGCAGTTTAATCCTATCATTTTATGATAATACTTCTTTTCAGAGCCGTGGTCCCTGAGCATTTTTACTTTTTTTGCTATCTCCTCACTATCTGTGGTTACCATCCCGCCTTCACCCCAGGCACTCAAATTCTTGGAAGGATAGAAACTGAAGCAACCGCAATCTCCCATACTCCCGGCTTTTTTTGCTAAAGGGAGATACTCAGCCCCATGTGCCTGACAGGCATCTTCTATGAGAGAAAGATTATACTTATCCGCTATCTCCCTGAGGGGATTCATGTCGCATACTTCGCCGTACAAATGCACCGGGATAATTGCTTTCGTGCGGGGAGTTATTGCTCTCGCTATTTTGTCCGCATCAATGGTCATGGTTCGCTCATCTATATCCACAAACACAGGCCTTGCTCCGGAAAAGATAATGGCTTCCACCGTGGCAATAAAAGTAAAAGGAACAGTAATAACTTCATCTCCCCTGCCTATTCCCTGCGCAATAAGAGAAAGCAGAAGCGCCGAAGTGCCGGAATTAACGGCAACGGCAAACCTTGTGCCACAGTAAGAAGCAAAATTTCCCTCAAATTCTTCCACTTCCTTACCCAGGATAAAACGGGATTCTTCAAAGATGCTTGAAATTCCGCTCGATATTTCGCTTAATATTTTCTGGTTTTGCTTTGTCAGATTAATTAAAGGTACTTTCATTTTTCCTCCTCATAAGGGGGCCAGAGATAAGGATGAGAAAACCATCCATGTCTGCAATTTAGTTCTTTAACTTTCTTAACCACTTTTCCGGGGTTTCCCACTACTACGGAGTCTGGGGGGACATCCTTGCTGACCACACTGCCAGCTCCGATAAGAGAATTTCTTCCAATTTTGACAAAAGGAAGCACGGTTACATTCGCCCCGATTTTGACAAAATTTTCTATGGTAGCTCCTTTACCGCATTCATCAAAACGGGGACATTTCATGGGGTGTGGGTCATCTGTAAAAACGGTATTTGGTCCTATGAATACAAACTCACCTACAGTTACTCTTTCCAGAAAACACCCGGAGTGAATTCTCACTCCATTCCCAATGCGATTCCCCGGTTCAATCACAGCCGAAGTGCCCACTACCACGTTATTACCGATGACATTGTCTTCCCGAATACTTATGCACTGACCACCCTGGAATTCATCTCCAATCACTGTCCCGGCATAAATAGTGGTAAAGGGTCTTATTATTGCATTTCTTCCTATACGAAGCATTAAATCTCCCTCTTTTCTGCCCAGGGGAGGTTTACCTATGACACAGGGCCCCTCAATAACACTACCCACACCAATCTCTACTCCAGCATATATTTTGCAATCGCCTTTAACTTCTACCCCTTTCATAATTTCACTCTTTCTCCCTGGTTACTGATAGACCTTTTGCAGGCCTCTAAAATTTTTACCACCCTTGCCCCTGCTTCTCCATCAGTAATAGGAGTCTCTCCTCTGAGTATGCAAGAAACAAAGTGGCTGCAAACTCGATGGAGTGCCTCTGTTGGTTCAAGATGGGGAGAGTACATATCTCCTATACGGTAATCCACCAGTGCCTTATGCAGGTTTTTTTCGTCCTTGATAAGCGTTATTCCTTTATCGTATACTTTAATCTTCTCGGAAGGTTCCAGGTCATTATATACCACCATTTTCTTGCTTCCCCCGATAAGCATCAAGCGTATCTTTACCGGCGCAAGCCAGCTTACATGCACATGAGCAGTTTCCCCGGAAGGATAGTAAAAATGTAGATGTGCTGTGTTCTCCAGAGCATTGCCTATGTGGGATATCCCCACTGCATTTACCTCTTCTGGCAATTTATCAAATAAATAATCCATTATTGAAATATCATGGGGAGCCAGGTCCCACAAAACATTTATATCATGCTGAAATAAACCTAAGTTAACCCTTACTGAATCCAGGTAATAAATATCTCCCAGCTCACCGCTGAGCAATAAATCTTTTATCTTCTGGACAGCCGAAGTGTAAATAAAAGTGTGGTCAACCATGAGAACTCTTTTGTTTTTTTCCGATAGTCTTACCAGCTCCCATGCTTCCTGGGAACTGACCGTAAGTGGCTTCTCTACCAAAACATGTTTACCCTTGCTAAGCACATCTTTAGCTATCGGATAGTGAGTGGATACTGGCGTAGCTATCGCCAGAGCATCTATCTTAGGATTATTCAGCAGTTCTTCATAGTCAGAGGTTAGCTTTAAATGAGGATATTTCCCCCCCACCCTTTCCAAAATCTCTGCCCGTTTATCTGCTACCCCTACAAGTTGCACATCATCTAATTGAGAGAAATTTCTCACCAGGTTGGGACCCCAGTATCCGTATCCTATTACGCCAACACCTATCATCTTAGAAAAACAGCCTTTCTTGATACGTCAATTCTTTTAAAGGTATTCTACTGCCGCCATGCAAAATGTTCAATGCCAATTCCTTACCGGATTTCCAGCATAAATCCATGTCTATGTATTTAAAGAACCCCTGCCTTCCACAAAGCCTTAAATTGTCAATTCCCTCCAGATACGAGAGAATGCCTCCCATAACTTCTTCGTAATCCCTGAGATAAATGGGATAGGCATTTTTTAGACGCATCTTTTTATGAAATACAATATCTTCCTTGCTTAATATCCCTTCCTCCTCCAGATAGGGTAAGATTTCACCCAGAAGCAAATCATCTTCCATATTCCATAAGTAATCACCTTCTGCACAGGTCATCTCCAAAGTAAGAAGAGAGCACTCCGGAGGCACCATTTCTATGCCTCCGTAAAGGTTAATTTCAGACAACCTGTTAAAAAGCTTATTGGTGTAATATATGGACTGGGCAGAGAGCACGGGCCTGCCTTTTACTATTAACGAGAGTATAACCATGTCTCGAAATCTTAATTTCTTGGCAAGGTCAGCAATTTTTTTCCCGGGGGAAGGCGACAACATTTTGCTTATCTCGGGAAGGGGAATAGTAAATATAACAGATTCGGGAGAAAGGGTTATTTCTTTTCCCTCCCTTTCCCCCTTAACTCTTACTACTTTATTTCCCAGTATCTCGATGCTTTTCGCTTCGTATCCCAATAGTATTTCTCCGCCGTTTTTCAGTATTTCTTCCTGCATTTTTTTCGGCAGGCGCCCTGCTCCTTTACGGGGATAAAAAAGTTTTTTCACCAGAGGAGCATAGGGATGGGTATCGTTGGTATCCTTTTTTCTAATTAAGCTGTTTTTTATGATATTCCAGAGATTAGGATAAGGGATGCGGTGTGCGGCAAATTCAGGAGATAAACAGGAAAGAGGCACTCCCCAGACTTTTGCAGAATAGGGCCCGAAGAATATCTCGTACAAAGTTCTGCCGAATCTATTTACCAGCCAATCTTCCGAGGACCTGTCCAAGCGTGATTTCCGCTTCGGAAAAGCAAAAATAAAATCCGTAAGCGCAGAAAGAGTAAGCAAGGGATTCATATTAAGTGCCAAATCCCGGGCTTTGAGGGGATAGAGAAAATATTTTCCCCTAAAATTTATCCTTACATCTTTGGAGCGTTCTTCCAGTTCATCCCCTATTAAAGAGAAAATTTCTTTTAAGAACTCGGGGTCCGTGGAATGATAAGCATGCGGGGCAAAATCCAGGTAATAATCGGATTCGTTAATGGTTCTTGCCATTCCCCCTGCTTCTTTCTCCCTCTCCAGAATAACAACTTTTTTACCATTCTTTAATAATTCAAGGGCAGCGGATAATCCACTGATTCCCCCTCCTAAAACGACAATTGGTTTATCTTTCATATATCCTTTTGCTTAGGTGAGACAGAGGGAAAGAGGCAAAAATTATAATTACGGGAATAAGCGGATACCGGTACCTTATAGTTCCAATAGTGAAAACATAGAGGAGAAAATTGCTCACTAAATAAAAGTATAGAGGCGAGTATTTTTTCCATCTTTTCCGAGAAAGGATTATACCCCATAAGCCAAAGACCATCAAGAGAATATAAGAAATCCCACTCACCAGTTTGCTTGCCCGGGAAGATTCCGAGAAAAATGGCCTCCACATATTAATAATTCTTCTTCCTGTAAGCTGTAAGAATCTCCCCGGATTTTCCCGGATAAATTTAATGGCGCGTTTCTTTAATTCCTTGTCCGCCTGCAAGGTAAACAGGGGAGGGATATCTTCCGGGTAACGAGTGTCTTCGCCCAGTTTCCAATCGCCTCCTCTTCCCCCGGTAGAAGAAGGATTGTTGCCAAGGTAAAGTGTGTGTCCCGCAGACAAAGTAAAAGGAACAAAAGAATGCAGCACCAGGAAATTACGCAATCCCCAGGGAGCCAAAGTTAAAGTTAGCGAAGCAATAAAAATAAGCAGATTCTTGGCTTTTTCTTTCCTGGAATAATAGGCTATCCAGAACGGAACAAACAAAATCAATAGAATAGCAGGTTCCTTGCTAAGAGCAGAAATTCCCAGCAGAATACCAGTGAGAATTAAATAAATACGTAAAGAGGTAGCATGCCAGCGATAAAGAAAGTAAACGAAAGAAAGAAAAAGAGATATGAAAAGCACTTCCGGCATGATATATCCGGAAAGCTGTATTAGAGGGTAATAAAAAGCAGATATGAGATAGGCTATCCACCCCGCAACTGAGCCGGCTAAATAACAGGTAATTCGGAACAAGATAAAACAACTCAGTGCCCCCAGGAAAGCCTGGAAAAACCTCACCGTAACCGGAGAGGGTGTAAAAATCCTGTAAATCGCATACAGAAACAAGGGATACCCCGGCAATCTTCTGGCCGGGAGTCCGTTAAATTGGTATTCCCCTTTTTCCAGCAAACTCATCGCATACCCCTGGTAAGAGTCTCCATCTGCAGTATAAACCCGGGGAGAGAGAAAGTCATGCCGGGGATATAAAAAAATAAAACCAGCCCTCAGCAAAAAAGCAACAGCAAACAGAATAATTCCCCACATCAATGTTTTTTTACCTTTAATCATCTCGCAACTTCCCGTAATGTCTTAATCAAAGAAGGGGCATTCACCTTCAGGGAATAACTCTTTTCCACAGTTTCTCTTCCCTTGAGTCCAATTTCTTTCCTCTTTTTACCTTCTTCCAGAAGTAAATCCAGTTTATCTTCCCACTCATCCTCAGTATTTGCCAGGAAACCGTTCACACCATCCTCTATAATCTCCCGGTTTACCCCTACGGGAGAAGCAACCACCGGTACTCCGGATGCCATGTATTGAAGTGCCTTAAGTCCGCATTTACCTCTTGACCATTCGTCATCTTCCAGGGGCATCACCCCTATATCAAAACTTCTTATTACCTCTGCCTCTTTTTCCCTGCTCCAGGGAACGAACTCAATTTCTGCCGGAGAAAATAGCTTCCCATCTATTCCTTTCATGGAATTGCTCATAATTCTCAAAACATGGGGAGTCTTTATCGCCAACTTTGAGATTATGGGAGCAATAGTATTCAGATACTTATTCGTGCTTTGTGAGCCCGACCAGCCGATAATCACCCTTTTACCCGGCCGGTATTCCCTGACCCTGTACCTATCCGTATCAATCGGGGTGGGAATAATTCTGACTTTTTTATTAAATTCCTCTGCATAACGAGCAAGATGCGTATTCCCCGCTATTACGAGTCTTACCCTTCTGATTATCTTCTCTACCTGTTTTTTATCCTGGAGGCAGGAAAATAGTTTGTTTCTGAATTCCTGGGGGGGAGCAATATATACGGCATCATCAAAATCGTAGATGACATTTGCATTGAAGAGAAAAAGCAGTCTTTCCAGCCCCCTGAAATTTGCCGGGGTTATTCCCTTCTGAAGGAATATAACATCGTACTGCAAACCGCTTATGCTTTCTTTAACTCTTTTTCCCACTCCCCTTGCCTCAAAAATCATTTTTCCCCATTTCTTCCCTTTATAGTAAGTAATTTCCCATTCCTCAGGGATAGCAGGACAAATCCTATACTTTATTCCCGCTCTCTCAAGATAAGGAAGGTATTGGTAAACCCTGAAGTAAGTGGAGGGGAAATTGCGCGAATAAAGGGTGAGAAAGAGGACTTTCATTTTTACTTCTTTTTTCCCAGGAAATACAAACCAAAACACAAATAAGAAGATAAGGGATGCTTGATAAGAATAACATCCAGGTATTTCCAGGGCCCGGTAATCCAGCCAAAAACATAGTAGTACAAAAAGTTAAAAACATTTTCCGAATGAAAAGAGAACAGGTAAGCAAGAAAATTCCGCAAAACATGGCTGAAGGCAGAGGCAGGGCCACTGACTGCCCCGCTTTTAATCTCTTCAAAATCCTTGCAGAGCTCGCGAAGCCCTTCATGGGTAAACCTCTGGTAATCTCCCGGAGAAGGATGGTACCCCTGGAAAAAGGGAATCTCAATGTAAATATACCCTTCCGGTTTGAGTACCCTGTAAGCTTCACCAATCACCCTGGCCGGATTTTTTACATGCTCCAGCACCGCTTCCATCCAGACAGAATCAAAAGTTTCTTTCTTCACCGGCAAGTAATGAGCATCTCCTATTACATGGACGACAGGAGTGGGGAAAACATCCATATTGATACATCCTGGGTGGATATTTTTTTTGCCGCAGCCTATATGAAGAATTCGTCTTCCCTCTTCCTTTCCCAGCACAATCTCTTTGATGTCATCAATAGGTTTATGCCATACACAGTACCTATGTGCTCTTTTTATCTTTCTCAGGGATTTCACCAGAAAATATAAAAACGGGACATTTTTCACAAAATTCTTTAATTTCTCCATATTTATTACCCTGCCTTGTTTATATGCATCACTTTCCCAGGCTCTTCCGCCAATATATTCTCAAGAAAATCAATTAAATAAGCTACCTTGATTTCCCTCATACATTCCGGAATTCCTGCCGGGCATACATCCGGATGCAACATCTTCCCCCTATTCCAGCATCCCTGGCAAGACAGCGGGCTTTTCACAGGATAGAGCAAGGGATTACCCATATAAAGCTTTTCCGGATCCGTGGGGCCAAATAATCCAATAGAAGGAATCCCCAGGGCAAGGGAAAGATGCAAGAGCCCCGAGTCATTCCCTACAAATATCCTGCATTCTTTTAAGTTTTCCATGCATTTACTCAACGAAATACCGGTAAAATCTTTTCCTGCCTTTATTTTTTCATCCGGAAGGCCAAAAAACCGCACCTCAAACCCCTCATTTTCCATGAGCCTGGCAAATTCTTCGAAATATTCCCGCGGCCATTTCCGGCATTCCCACCCTGCTCCCACCGATATCCCTATTATATCTTCCTCAGGTGTTCTTTCCAGCTTAATCTCAGGATAGCGGTTGATTTTTACCTTTAACTTTCTTTCCAGGTTTTCTCTTCTGGATAACAAGGGATTTTCGCCTCTTAGAGTGAAAATTAAATCATACTTGTTCATATCCGCTTTTTTCAGCGGCTGTAAAAAATCGTACCCTCGAAGAATCTCCGGATAGTTACATAACACCTCAATTTCAGAACAGGGATATTTCCCTCTTATTTTCTCGTAAACAGGCAGAGAGGCAATCTCATCTCCCAGTCTCCAGGAAGAGTTGACAAGAATCTTCAACGGCTTTCCAAGGAGTCTCTTGCCCAAACATTTTAACTTTCTTTTGCAACCAAGAACTCTTCTTACTATTAAGTTTTCCAACTTCTTTACCAGGAAAAGAAATATATTTGCATCCAGGAAATCTTCTTTCAACTTTCTCTCCCCAAACTCCCCTCTCAAAAAATCCACAAAACCCAACAGAGCTGCCTTAAGCTGCTCCCTCATCCTGTTCACCAGGAGGGTAAGCAGTGTACTATAGGTAAAATCCCATAAGAAATAGGGGATAAAGAAAAAGAAGTCTATCTTTTTCGCATTTTTCCGCATGAAAAGCAGTTTGTTCCTGGTTCTGTAATAGTAAAAGGAAGGAGACTCCAGCCCCAGGGAGGAAGAGACTTTATGCCATATCTTTGCTGCGGGAGCATAAGATATCTTAACCCCCGCCCTTTTTATCCTCACCTGCCAATCAGATTCCTCATAATAAATAAAAAATCTTTCATCAATTTCCCCTGCTTTTCTTACAGCCTCTCTGCTCACCAGACTGAATCCTATGGGGACAGTATCAACTTCATAAGGAAAATCTTCTCCCTTATCAATCTCTCCCTGCCTGGAGCCATGAAATCTCCCTCTCTTCCAGTCTATATAGGCTCCGCCCGCACACCAGATTAACCCCGGTCGGCTATGATAAAGAACTTTAGCACCTACAACCCCTGCTTTTTTCTTTTCCGCTATTCTGACCATTTCCTCAAGAGTATTGCTCTCTACCACCGCATCATCGTCCAGAAAGAAGAGGTAATCCCAATCACCCCTCTCCAGAAAATACCCAATAATAACGTTTCTGCCCCCTGCCGCTCCCAGATTTTTCTGCAAGGTTATCAAAGTAATATCAGGGAAAAATTTTTTAATAAAAGAAGCAGTTCCATCCGAAGAACCATTATCCACTACCAATACTTGATAATCTTTAAAATCTAATTTTTTTGCAGCATCCAGACAGGCAAGAACTTTATCTTTTTTATTCCAGGTAAGAATACCAATTAAAACCTTTGTTTTTTCCCCCATCTCTTTCACCCTATCTTCCAAAAAGTATGTCCGCTTAAATGAGGAAAAATCCTGGAGAAAAACTGCTTGGCCCCGGGAAACCACCTTTGAAGCCGAAATTTTATTGCTTCGGGTATACGGGGATGCTCTATCCAGGGGAATATTCCGGTTATCAGCTCGCGGTCAAGCCCTACAAACTTGAAATTCCTAAACCCGGCGTTTTTGAATACTTTTTTAATTCTCCAGGGGGTTATAAATTGCTCAAGCACCTGGGGCTTCCAGTTGCCAAAAGGAGCCCAGGCTCCCTTCTCATAGAAACCACATTTTTCCTCAAACAACTTCACCAACCCGCATATATTGCTGTAGTTGGGAACAGAAAGAAAAACCGTGCCATTTTTTTTCAATACCCTCTTAAACTCCTTAGCAGCTTTCTTCTGGCTGGGGAAATGCTCAAAGGCATCTATACAAAAAATAACATCAAAAATCTCATTTTTAAAGGGTAGTCTCTGACCGTCTGCCAGTAGAAATGGTATATGTGGGTCTCCCTGGAAACTCTTTACAAAATCACAACCGATATAATAAGCATCCCTTTTGAAACAATAATTTGCCACCAGCCCTCTGCCACATCCTGCATCGAGAACCAACTTTTTAGCTATATTGATATCAAGCATATTTAAAACCCTTTCAAAGAAAAGCTCGTCAAAGAAATCCCTGCCGCCAAAGGGAGAGCTTACCATCAACGGATTTTTTCTGTAATATTCCTGTATATCCATTATTCCCTATTAAAAACTTTCTTCCATATTATCAAATCCTCCCTGTTTATGCCCCCTATTATCCAGATTAAAACGCAGTATATAACAACGAAAGGAATTACTGCATAAAAGTTTTCTCCAAACAATTTCCAGGATATAAACCCGGAGAGTAATGAGGCAATAAAAGGCCTGGTAATAGAGCGAAACCCCTTCCTGAAATAATAACGGGTAGCAGGCAAAAAACCACCCACCAGAGGTCCCGTTCCATAGGAAATGAGGGTAGCTATGCTCGCTCCCACAATACCAAAAGAAGGAATAAGCAGAAAATTTAACAAGACATTCATCCCTGCTGTTGTCCCGGTAAGATAAAAGTTCAGATTCTGCTTATTTGTAGCATTCAAAATATAATGAGTAATAGCAACAAAGCATACCCAGACAGCAGACCAAACCAGCACCAGGAAAGCGCCGCCAGACCCCGCATAATCCTTGCCGTATATAAGATGAATCAATGGTGTTGTAATAATAAAGAGAAGTGTAGCAAGAGGAACCATTACTGTCATCAGATAACGAAAACTCAGGAAAACCGTTTTCTCGAACGAATCCTGCTCACTCTTAAAAAACCGGGACATTACCGGATAAACCGAGCCAATAAAAGCAAACGGAATAATATTCAAGCCTTCCACCAACCTAACTGCTGCGGAGTAAAGACCTACTTCTTTATCCCCTTTCATCTGGAAGAGCATAACCTGGTCTATGCGATTGTAGATAATTATGAAAAACGTGGTTATTGCCAGGGGCCAGGAATTTTTGAGCAATTCCTTCCACAGGGGAAAAGATATTTTCCATTTAGGTTTGACAAAATTCCGGGAAAAGAAGGCAATTATTCCCCAGGAAGCCATGGACATTAAAACAATTGCCACTATGAAATATGAAAGGGGAGCCTTTTTAACTATGAGAAACAGAAAAACGGAAAGCTTAATAAGCCCATCCAGAGTATCACAAAGAGTTACAAACTCCCATTTCAACTTAACCTGGAAAACCACCTTATAGAGAGCAGAAAACGAAAAAAGCATCCCCAGCGAAGCAAGCCAGATAAGTTGTTTAACCTCGAGAGAGTTATTGATAACAACAACAATACTGGAAGCAAGAATAATGGCTACTAGAGAGAGAAAAACTCTTAGTATCATCCCCACGCCAATTAATTCATCGGTCCTTTCCGGACGGCGGGCAATCTCTCTGACCAGGATTTCCCTGATACCCATATCAGAGATAATTCCGAAAAAGCCGAGATAGGCAAATATGTAGGAGTACGTGCCAAAGCCAGAAGGCTTCAGGTAGCGAGCCAAGAGAAATGAGACGGCAAGATTTATTGCCTTGGCAATGAAGCTTCCAAGTATTATGAACGCGGTATTCTTTGCGATTCTGTAAACAAGGGTCATCCTATTTTATATATCTATATAGATAAGCCTCCGGACAGGCTATTATCTCTTAGTAAGCCCCACTTCCTTTTCCCACAGTACCATCATTAATGCCGTAATAAACCAGAACGGTTCCATTATTCTTACGATGTAAAAAGTGTTCGTGGTTATAGCATGCGCCAGGATGCCCACAAACCCAGCAATGTAAGCCACAGCAAAGTAATGTGTAAACCTGTCCTTGCTTTCCCTGTACAATTTCCATGCACACCTGCCTATAACCGAAATCACCCAGAAGAAAGCACCTAAACCCAGTATCCCTGTCTCTCCCAGAAGCCTGACGTAATAGTTATCCACCAACCTGACCCCGGTTACCCCGTGTCCCAGGAGGGGGGATTCCAGCCACATTCTCAAGGTGTAACGCCACATCCCAAGTCGCGATATGGCAGAAGGACCCAGGGTATACCCCCTGTAGCCGCTGAAAGTATAAGTTATGCGGGAAATTACTTCTTGTGGCAGCCACCAGGGCGAAAGAACCAACATAAAGAATAAAATAAAGAGCAATCCACGATTGCGGGTGAGCAAGAAGAAAACAAGCAGGGTAAGGACAAGCCCGAGGTAAGAACTGCGGGAGAGAGTAAACAAGAACGGGAAAAAGAGCAATACTGCTAAAGTAATCATACCCATCTTAACTTTTATGGATTCACTATAAAAGAGAATACCCAGGATGCATGCATACATAAGTACCAGGAAGCCGCCGAAGGTATTGGCCTCTCCTGTATCGAAAGGTGCCGCCACTCTATTCACCCGGCCAATTTGTGTAAACCCATATATCCCTACAATGACCGTCATTATGAGAAATATAATGAGAAAATTCTTCACCTGTTTTTGCTCTCTCACATAGTTATAAACCACAAAGAAGATAAGGAGAAATTCAATCTCTTTAAGAACGAAAAACATCCCGGTCATGGGATAAACGCTCCCCTTGTTTATCCCCCACAAGGTAGCAATTATCTTGATAAACATGTAAACTGACAGGGGTAGATAGAGAGGCGAATACTTGAAAGAAATCTTGCTTCTCATTAAGGCCATGCGGGCAAGAAAGGCAAAAAATATAACCCCCAGGAGTAAATCATCGACTCTCAGCGTTACTCCCCTAAACGCCCCCGGCAATGCTCCCACGAGATTAAACTCCGGGGAAAGCAGCATGGAAAAAATCAGGATAGCAAAACCCACTTCCAGCTTAAGAAAAGTGGCGATAAAAAAGATTGCAGCTACGGTGATAGCTAAGGAGAGTACAGGAGAAATAAGGAAAACTGCCAGAATAAAAATAGCGGCAAGAATTATTCCGGCAAAAATAAAAAATATCCCCGGAGAACCTCTGTTTATGTTTCTTAATGGGTAAAGCACATCAGTTGCCTTTCAACTTCTCAATCCTTTTCAAAAGTTTTATTCTCCCCCCACTCCTCAATTCTTTTTCCAATTTTCCAAGCATTTCCCTTTCTCCGTTTTTCCAGAGAAATACCGCAAATTCCCATATGCTCTCCGAATCAGGGGGAACAAGCTCTCTAAGTTTATCATATACTTTTACTCTTGGATAGCATTTTTCCAGTACATGCTTTACGCTAAAACCATCGTGAAAAAGCGCAAGAGCCTTCTTGAATTCAGACAAAGCTTGCTTTGTATCTTTATCAATCAACCAGGAAGCATAAATAAAATGGAAGTTACCCTCTTGCGGTCTTAAGGAAACTGCTTTTTTAAATGCCTGTCCAGCTTTTTTATCTTCTCCCAACCCTGCATAAGCATAAGCCAGATAAACATAGGAATAAGCATCATACTTATTTCGCCTCACTGCTATCTCTAACCATTTTCTGGCTTCCCTTAAATACCCATTTCTTTTAAGTGGCAGCAACCTGGCTAAATTTAAGTCAATTTTCCCTATCTCCCGTGCATATTTAGCCTCGTAGGGATAATATTTATAGGCTCTTTCATACAATGTTTTAGCTTCACCGGGATAAAACTTTTCTTTCTCTTTACCTGCCTGGAAAAAACTCTCCGCCACTCCACTTGCAATAGTCAAGGGAATGCCTGAAAGTACCACAACTGCTAAAAGTACCAAGGTCACTTTATTAAACCTATTCCCACCCCGCCCCTTCCACATTCCCATAGAGAGACAAAGAGAAAAAATTAAAGCTATGGCGGGCAAACGAAGGGGAAAATCTACCACGGAATGCAGTAAAAGCACTATTATCCCCACAAAAAACCCCAAATAAAGTATTTTTAACGATTCATCACCTGAATACGTAATTTTTACTTTTATTCTAACCAATAGCTTCCACAACAACCATAAACTCAAGCCCAAACCAAACCATCCCATTTCCCAGGCAATCTGCAGGTACTCATTATGCACATAGAAAGGGGTAAAGCGATCTGAAAAGGTTCTAAACCGGGAAAACATGTAGGGAAAAGTTCCCCATCCATAACCCAGGGGACGCTTTGCCACTGCTTTCAGGGTATCTTTCCATATCAATATTCTTTGCTGCACACTGAAGAAGTTGGAAGTCTCCAGGCCAGCGACCCTTTCTTTTATTGCGCCACCTTCCCAGACAATCAATAACACAAATAAAATAAGCACAAAGAAGGAAAGATAAACAAACTCTTTAACACTTAGCAGCTTATACCTCAGAATCAGGAGGAAAAACAAAAGGAATCCTATACCCAGGGAAAGCATTCCCGCACGTGAACCTGCCATCAGCAGGGAAAGGAGATTTACCAGTAATGCAGAAAAAATTAATAACCTCAAGAGTATATTCTTCTTCACCAGAAAAAGAGACAGGTTAACGGGTATGAGAATCTCCAGAAAAGCAGAAAAGTGGTTATGATTTACGAATCGCGAAGCAGTAAGGGTCGGATTAGCCCAGTAAGAATGCTCTACAAAACCGCCGTGCTGTAAAAATCCGTAAATGCTGAAGATGAAGCCCAGAGTAATGAGATAAAACCCGAATATCTGGTAGTTTTTTCCCTCTTTAAGGAACTCTGCAAAAAGAAGAAAAAGAATAAAGTAAGAACTAAACTTGTACAGGGGAAATAGCGATACTGAGATAATGGGAGAGGTAACGAAACTAAACAACCCGACAATAAATAAAAGGTAAAAGGGGTAAGGAACCTGATATAAGAAACGTCTTCTTTCCTTATTTATTAATGCAATAACAAAAAGAAGTGCACTTACAATAAATGCTATCCTCCAACCCCAGACTCCCATGCCTCCATAATCCCATATTACTCCTGCTACAAGAGAAAATGTTATAATGGGCAAAAGTTTCCTGTACATACGCTATAATTATAAGGTAAAAGGATAATAAAAGAAAAGGAGGAGAGAGTGGAAGCCGGCAAAGTTTACAACAAAAGCAAAGATATCGTCACCCGTGAAATCGAAGGGGAAGTTATCCTGGTTCCCGTAGTAAGTGAAGCTCCGGAGATGGATTCTATTTACGTGTTGAACGAAACCTCTGCCTTTATCTGGAACCTTCTGGATGGTAAAAACTCCCTGGATAATATTCTCGATAGAATGACAAACACCTACGAGGTTACCCGGGAGAGAGCCAGAAAAGATATAGAGGACTTTATTAACACCTTGCTTAGTTTCGGTGCTCTTGAAGAAGTGAGGGATTAATGTCTCTCCTGAATTACTCCTATAACACGCTTGCTAACCTGCTGTATACAAAGGCTGCTTCCCGGAGGAGATTTTTTTCCTGCATGTGGGAGCTTACCTATAAATGCAACCTGGACTGTAAACATTGCTATATTCCACCTTCTCTCAGAAAAAGCGAGGCAAAAGACCTGGATTATCCCCTGATAGAGCAAATACTAACCAAACTTAAAGAATGGGGAACATTCATTATAGGATTCACGGGCGGAGAGCCCCTGCTAAGAAAAGACTTCTGGAAGATTTACCGGAAAGCAAAAGAAATGGGGTTTTTGATAGCTATCTTTACCAACGGAATACTTATCGACGAGGAAGGGATAGAAACATTATCTCTTTATCCTCCCCTTCTCATAGAAATTACCCTGCACAGCTGCAAGGAAGAAACCTTTGATAAAATTACCCAGCACAAAGGCTCATTTAAAAAGTTAGAAAAAGTCCTGGAGAAATTACAAAGCAAAAAATTGCCGGTGCTTCTCAAAACCGTGGGAGCCAAATTAAACAAGGAGGATATTTTAGAGACTAAAGATTTTATCCTGCGCAGGCAATTCAAATACAAGTTTGACCCCCTCATTCTCCCTACTATTAAAGGCGATACCCGCCCTTTGGAATTAAGGTTAGCACCGGAAGAAGTAGTGGAATTAGAGCTTTCAGACAAAGATTTTTGCACCCACATGGCAAGAATAATAAGTTCGCCATCCTCTCCTCCCACCGCCTTTCTTTTCCCCTGCCATAATCGATACTCGGAGTTCTTGATAACTCCGGAAGGAAACATGGAATTATGCACAAATTTTCGCGGGATTACCACAGACATCTTCTCTCTTAGTGCCCGGGAGAAATTTATTTCCCGTGCCTCAAACCTCTTTCAGCTTAAACTTCCCGCCGATTCCCCCTGCTTCTCCTGCAGTATCAGAAGCCTATGCCCCCAATGTCCGGGCAGGGCAGTAATGAATAAAGAGGCTTATTATCCCGAACCTTTTTTCTGTGCACTGGCTAAAGAAAGAAACCGAAGAAAAAGAGAATATATAAAGGGAGCAAAAAAGTGAAAAAATTATCTATCGGCGGAATAAACTTTGCCTTTTCCTCCCCTGAATACCCCATTTTCCCCTTAAACTCCATCTTCCGAAAATTCAGCACGCCTGATTCATCTCCTCATATTAGTATTGAATTCTCTTCCTCTTTTCATGACAAAACATATACAGCCAAATTCATAGGAAACAACCCGGGAAACTGGGAGATATACAAGAAAGAAAACACATACATCATTCATGGCTATGACTCAATCACACGGAAAAAAAACCGCGTTCTATTGATAGACAAAAATTTTCAAACAGGCACCTATTACTCCCCTCCGGATACAAACCTCCTCACAAACCAGAAAGGGTGGTTTATCCCACGCTTTTTCTCTCCCTTTGGAGAATTACTCATCATTAACCACCTATCAGCTCGCAAAGGAGTTTTATTCCACGGTGCTGCGTTAAAGCTAAATAATGAAGTATGGATTTTTACCGGGCCGCCCGAAGCAGGCAAAAGCACCATAATGAGATTCTGGGAGGAAAGTGGTATAGGTACACCTCTGAACGATGAAACCATTATTATCAGGGAAGGTAACAAAGGCACATTCCAGGTATTTGGCACCCCCTGGGGAGGCACAGCAGAAGTGCAATCACCCGAAAAGGGAAGGTTAAAAAGAATCTTTTTCTTGCATCATGATTCTCACCACGTCATCACTCCTTTATCTCCCTCAAACACCCTTTCTCGTTTAATACCGCAGGTCTTTCTTCCTTTCTGGGAAAAAGAAAAGCTGGAAAACGTGCTCTCCCTTTTGGAGCAAATAAATCAAAAAGCCATGTTTTTCAGCCTTGGATTTGCCAAGAATAGAGATGTGGTGGATTTTCTTTTAAAAAATTTTAAGGAATGCGGGTAGAAAACGTAAACTTTGCCGGGTTCTGGGAAAAATACGCTTCCCGGGATAAATTCTTAAAATGCTCCATAGAGCTAACCTATTCCTGTAATCTCAAATGCCGCCATTGCTACATTCCTTCAAATGAGCCTCCTGGCTTAACCTCCCCCAATATTCTCCAGTATTACATAGCAGAACTTCTGGAAAAAGGCGTCCTATTCTTCACCTTCACAGGAGGGGAGCCAATGCTTTATCCTGCCTGGGAAGATATTATCCGTTTTACCCGGGGAAAGGGGGGAATTCTTACTTTCCTGAGCAATGGCACACTTATCCAAGAAAAAGAAGCCGATATTTTAAGGGAGACTGTAAACAGGGTGGAAATGTCTTTTTTAGGAGGGAAAGAAAAAACGCATGACTATTTTACCGGCGTTCCCGGTTCGTTTGGAAGAGTAAAAAATGCAGTAAAAATTTTAAGACACAAAAGCGTGCCAACAACCATAAAATACATCCTGTTAAAAGGAAATGAGAAAGAATTTGAAGAAATCAAAAAATTCTCTCTGGATCTAGGCTGTAAATTTATCTATACCTATTCTCTTTTTCCCAAATGGAACAACGCTGATAACAAATCCTTAAGACTCAGCCCCAAGGAAATCCTCCAATTCATGAAATCAATTGATACTGCACCTCTCGTCTGCAGGGACGAGGGTTATACTCCTATGGGAAATACCCCCTTTTACTGCATGGCAGGGAAAAAATCCTTTACTCTAACTCCTTCCGGGGAAGTAAAACCATGTCCAAACCTCCCCTACCCTTCCTTTCCCATAGGCAAAGAAGGAGTATACGAAGCATTTAAGAGATTATCTTCCTGGGTAAAGGGATTCCATCCTTCCTCCCACTATCCCTGCTCTGCCTGCAAACTTTTCCCCTACTGCAACAAGTGTCCGGCTGATGCATGGCTCTATAATGGAAATTTTGAGAGTTGCGTCCCCTGGTTAAAAGAACTGGCTGACTATTTTTATAAGGAGGCACATGCGGGTAAAAGAAATTCCCTATAAAGAAGAGAGCATTTCCCTGCACGATAAAATCTGGCAAAAGGGAAAAGTAGCCCAATGCCAGATAGAACTTACCTTCAGATGTTCACACCGCTGCAATTATTGTTATATCCCTCCCCTACTTTTAGAAGGGAAAGAGAAAGGGAAAGAATTAAACACAGAGAAATGGAAAAAGATAATTGATAAAATAGTTGCTTCCGGTGTGCAGTGGATTTCTTTTACCGGGGGGGACCCTTTTATCCGGGAAGATTTTTTAGAAATCTACCTCCATGCAAAAAAGAAGGGCCTATTTGTCAACATCCTTACCAATGCAGGGAATATTAACAAGGCAACAGCTGAATTCCTCAAGCTATATCGCCCTTTTAACATAGAAGTTACCCTTAATAGTCTCAAGGAAGATACATTTGAAAAAATCACCCGGGTTAAAGGCTCTTTCAAAAAAACCATGCAGGGGATATTCCTTCTCAAAGAATTTTCCCTTCCCTTTAAAATAAAGTTCAAAGTGCTCACTCTAAATCTTAAGGAACTGGAAGCCGTAGGGAATTTCTCCCGGGAACTAAAAGTTCCCTTTAACTTCAATTTCCAGGTTTATCCCAGGTTAGACGGATCAACCGCCCCATTAAAGTATCGCTTAACTCCGGAAGCCATAAAGAAAGAGTTTTTCCAAAATGATGAATATTCTCCGTCCTCCCCGCGCATTCCTGCAGGTGAAAAAAGGAAACTTTTTAAATGCGGCATAGGCACCTGGAGCTTCTCCATTTCTCCTGAAGGCAAAGTAATGGCTTGTCCCTTTTTAAGAGAATACACTATCCCCTGCTGGGAAAACCTATTGCAAGAATTCAAAATCCTCTCCCACACTCTAAGAGAGAAAAAATTCACCCGGGATACCCCCTGTTCCCGCTGTTCTTTATTCTATATTTGTTCCTGGTGCCCTGCCATAGCATTTCTGGAAACAGGAGAGTACCAGAAAAACATTCCTTACTACTGTAAATTAACAAAACTACTGGGGAAACAAAGAATAGAATGCGAAGCATAAAAGAAACGGATAGAAGAAGCCCTTTTTCTATTGACATTTGACTAAGTTTTATGTATACTTCCTAAAAAGGAGGGCTACTTATGAAAAGGAAATATACAGAGCCTGTAGTGAAGGTAGTTAAGCTTAACCCTGAGCAGGCAGTCTTGCAGCATTGCAGCACCCTGGCTTCAGGACTTTCTGATTCTAACTGGTCAGGCAATTGTAATGTAGCAACTGAAACAAACAATGCCTGCAAAAAGAGTTCCAGTTTAGTTGCTGGAACCGACTACGCCGCCTACTCCTGAGATTGAAAGGCTCCAGGGATGACTTTGGTTTTATAATATCAGCGGCGTATTCGTATTTCTCCGGTATAGAGAATATTATCCCTTCCCGGGAGAACTGGGAAGGGATTTTTCGTGTATCCGTAAGGAATAAAATTGCTCCGCTGATTTACTCTGTTTTCACCGATAAAATCCCGGAACCCTTTAAGACAAAATTTAAGCAAACCTATCTATTTACCCTTTCTGCCAATCTCTACCTGTGGAAACAAATGGAATTGCTTTCGCAAGAATTAACCCGGGCAGGGTTATCCCCTCTTTTCCTGCGAGGGTTACCTTTTACCCTGGAAGTCTACGGTGACCTGGGTATAAGAGCCTCAGAAGACATAGATATATTGATAAGAACAAGAGACTGGGAAATAGCTTACAAAACCCTTAACCAATTAGGCTACTCTCCTACCCCCTATACCCCCACAAAAATTGAAGCAGGACAGGCCCCCATACACACAAACCTATTTAGCAAGGGAAGACTGGTAGAAATACATACGGATATCCTGCACCTTACTATCCCGGTAAAAATAGAAGAAGAAATCTGGGAGAGGAAAAGAATCTTACGGGAAAAAGGTACAGAAATATATCTTCCTTCCCTGGAACATACCCTGAGCAACTTATGTATCCACTTGCACAGGAGCGGATTCTCCATATTTTTGTGGGTCCTGGATATCATAGGATTTCTGCAAAAATGGAATAAGGAGATTGATTGGCACTACCTGCAGGAATTTTCCCTGAAGACAAAAATACATCCTTTCCTCTACACCGTCTTATCCATGGTAAACCAGATAGCACCTGAAAGTGTTCCCGCAAGTTTCCTGCTTTCCATAAAGCCCCACCCTATAATAGAACAAATAGAGAAATATCTCTGGCGGGGAAAGCCTTACATAGAATGGAGTCAAAGACACCACAATTATTCTGCTGCCTGGACCCGTTTTCTCCACCTGCTCTATCCCGGTAGATACGGAGAAAAATTACTCTATCTCAAGAAAAACATCTTGCCTTCCCCGGCCTGGATGAAAAAAAGATACAAGACAAATTCCCTGCTTTTAGCCTACTGCAAAAGATTCTCTCAAGTTTTTCACAGGTAAATAGTAGTTAGTAGCGAGTAGCGGGTAGATGGTAGTGAGGGGAAAGTATAGTAAACAGTGAATAGTGAACAGTAAGCAGTGAATAGGGGGTTGCTACCCTGGTATCTTGGTAGTCCTGGCTTCCTGGTGAAGGGGATAGATTTTGCAGAAATGACAAGAAAGAGTAGGAAAGATAAACCACCAGCTCACATGTCATGCCTGCGGAAGCAGGCATCCAGAAAAGTAGTGAGTAGATAGTAGCGAGTAGTTAGGGAGGATATGAGATATAGTGCAGGACTGGGAACTCATCCCGATGTCTATCGGGAGCAACTGGCGACTCTGAAAATAGTAAGTAGTCAGGGGAATTTCACCTCTCCCGCTTAGGTTCCTTTCTGAAGCTCCCTGATAACTTTTGACAGATGCAGCAACTTATCTATATCCAGCACTTCTCCTCTCCACTCCGGGGAAATACCCAGGTGCCGGTACAATTCAACAGGCAAGGGGATGACATTTTTGAGCATCTTACGCCTCTTCTGGAAAATTTTCCCCGCCGTTTTCATTATGCTGTCTTCATGAATAATCTTCCTCTTTCTCTTAACATCTATTCTGACCAGGGCAGAATCCACCTTTGGTGGCGGGAAAAACACCTGCCGGGGCACTCTTCTGATGATTTTTGCTTCACCATATAACCTGACCTTGATAGTCAAAAGCGAGTACTCCTTCCTTCCTGAAACAGCAACCAATTTATCTGCCACCTCCTTCTGCAGCATAAAAAGGAAAAAGTCCAAGCGGGAAGGATACTGAAGCAGGTTAGAAATAAGGGGACCTACAATACTGTAAGGAGGATTTGATATTACCTTCCATTTTCTTTCTTTTCTTAAAATAGAATAAAGATTCATATCCAGCGCATCACCTGCAAACAGCCTCACTCCCGGATAATCCTTAAGAAATCCCTGGAGTATCTTAAAGACTCGCCTATCTTTTTCTATCGCGTAAACCCGGGCACCTCTTTGTGCCAGAGGCAATGTCAATGTCCCTATGCCGGGGCCAATTTCCAATACTGCTTCTCCTTCTTTAATATCAGCTTCCTCTATTATTTTTTCCACTATATTTTTATCTATCAAAAATCTCTGGCCCCATTTTCCTTTTAGAGGGATATCATAGAGTAAATCTCTGAGAAAGCGCGGGGAATAAAGATTGGGATAGGCAGTCATCTTTTTTACTTAACTTTGAAATCCTTTTAAAAAAGCCCCGCAGTGCCGTGTAAAAAGGGGAATCAACGAACCCCGGCTTCAGGTGGGTGCTCCCTTGAGAAGAATCTGCTTCTCCTTCCAGCCCTGATATTACATCGGGGAAAAAAGGAGCCTGCATATCTTCTCAAAGTCGAGCTCCCGTCGGAGTAGTTTGGCCCCGGATTCCACACTTTTCATCACGCACACCGCAGGGCTAATTTAATAGTATACTTAAAGCCTTCTCCTGTCAAGTGCACGAACTGCAATCTGCTTTGTAGAAGAGAATGTGTTAAAATTTGGAGGGAGGTAGAGTTAGACTTTTTTGATGTTTCTTCTGTTGCAGGAGAGAAAATAAATAATGCTCTGGAAGATAAGAGAAAAAAATGACCCATATGAAATAGAAAAACTGGTTCAAAACTTAAGAATTTCTCCCCTAACAGCAGAAATGCTTCTTTACCGGGGAGTAACCAGCGTAGAAGAGGCCAGGAGATTTCTCTATCCCTCACTCGATTCACTTCTCTCCCCTTTTGCCATCCCCCATATAGAGAAAGCAAAGTACCGTATTGAGAAGGCGATAGAAAACAAAGAAAAAATCCTTATCTACGGAGATTATGATGCCGATGGTATCACGGGCACCGCACTGCTTTACCACTTTTTCAAAAAAAAGGGGATTCTCCCCGAAGTTTATATCCCCCACCGCATAGAGGAAGGATACGGATTCCATAGAGAAGCAGTGGAAAAACTATCGAAAAAAGGGTTCTCCCTTATCATCACCATTGACTGCGGAACAGAAGGGGAAGAAGCAGCTTGTGAGGCAGTAAAGAAAGGAATTGACCTGGTTATCTGTGACCATCATATAAAAGAGGGTAACCTGCCTCCTGCTTATGCCCTGATAAACCCGCATATTCATTCAGATTCCCCCGGCAAAGAACTCGCAGGATGTGGAATAGCCTTCAAACTGCTGCAAAGCCTTGATGAAGAAGAAGCCTTCAAGCATCTGGACCTGGTAACCGTGGGGACTGTGGCGGATATTGTCCCGGTTATAGGTGACAATCGCATCCTGGTAAAAGAAGGGTTGCTAAAAATCGCAGAAACATCCAAGAAAGGGCTCAGGAGTCTCTTGGAAATATGCGGACTGAAAAAGAGGAAGATAACTACCTGGGACATTTCCTTCCTGTTAGCTCCCCGTCTGAACGCGGGGGGAAGAATGACTCATGCCCTTAAATCCCTGAACCTTCTCCTGAGCAACGAGGAAGAAGCTCAGGAAATAGCTCTCTCATTGGAACTGGATAACCGCAATAGAAAAAAAGTAGGAGACAATATACTTAAAGAAGCAGGAAAACTAATGAAAGAAAGAGAAGATGAGTCAGCTCTGGTATTGGCGGGAGAAGGATGGCATGCAGGAGTGCTGGGAATAATTGCTTCCCGCCTGGTAGATAAATACTCCCGGCCTGCTTTTGTAATAAGCCTTCCTCCCGATAAAAACAAGCCAGCAAAGGGATCAGCCAGAAGTATCCCGGGTATAAACCTGTTTAATCTTTTAAAAGAATCTCACGACTTATTGCTTGCCTACGGCGGCCATGAAAAAGCGGGAGGATTCGAGATACTACCTGAAAAAATAAAAGAGTTCCGCAAGAGAATCCTCAGCTTAATCAAGGATATACCGCCACCCGAAGAAAAAACTTTCTTGATAGATAAAGAAGTTTCCCTCGACACATTGACTTTCCCGCAGATTAAGGAACTATCTCTACTCTCCCCCTTTGGAGAAGGAAACGAAGAACCTCTGTTTCTTTCCCGTAAAGTAAAAATGGTAACTGCTCCCCGTCCCCTGGGAAACGGACATATAAAATTCTGGGTAAAAGGAGAGAAGCTGCACCTGGAGGTTCTGGGCTTTGGCTGGAAAGATAAGCTGAAAAACAGCCTGAGCAAAGGTAAAGAAATTGATTTGGTCTATACTCCCCGCACCAACAACTGGGAAGGGAGGAATAGCGTGGTTCTCATTCTGCAGAGCCTGAAAATATCTTCCAGGTAGTTTAAGCATGAAGAGAACAAAAGATAAAAAATTCATGCAGGAAGTATTCTTCCTGGCAGAGAAAGGAAGAGGAACGACCTCCCCCAACCCCATGGTGGGAGCAGTGGTAGTTAAAGGCAACCGCATAGTAGGCAGAGGCTACCACAAAAGAGCAGGTTCTCCCCATGCGGAAATTATAGCCCTGCAAGAAGCAGGGACAAAATCCCGGGAAGCCACCCTCTACCTGAACCTTGAACCCTGTGTTCACTACGGCAGAACTCCTCCCTGTGTTCCCCGTATAATAGAAAAAGGGATAAAAAGGGTTGTTATAGCCATGCTGGACCCAAATCCCAGGGTAAATGGCAAGGGAATAACCATGCTCAGGGAAGCAGGGATAGAAGTAGAAGTAGGCATAGAGGAAGAAAAGGCACGAAAATTAAATGAGTTCTACATAAAATATATAACCACTAACCTGCCCTTTGTAATTCTCAAGTGGGCAATGAGCCTGGACGGCAAAATAGCCACCCGCACGGGAGACTCCCGCTGGATTTCGGGAGATAAATCCAGGATTTTCGTGCACTCTTTGAGAAACCAGGTGGATGGAATTCTGGTAGGAATAGGAACCGTCCTGCAAGATGACCCTATTCTCACGGTAAGGGAAGTGCCAGCCAGGAAGCAACCCCTTAGAATTATAATTGATCCTAAACTCTCTTTTCCCCTGACAGCAAAAATGTTGCAGGAAGAGGGGGGAAACATACTGATTTTTACCTGTGAGGATATAGATAAAAATAAAAAGGAATTTCTACTTTCAAAAGATATAGAGATAATCCCCTGTGGAAAAAAAAGGATACAAGTAGCAAATATGCTAAAAATCCTGGGCAAAAGAGAAATCACCTCTCTCCTGGTAGAAGGCGGCAGTAAAGTATTTACTGAATTCCTGGAAAATAAACTAACCGATAAAGTATATGCTGTTGTCTCCCCCCTTCTTCTGGGAGGAGAAAAGGCACTTACTCCATTTGAAGGCAGGGGGGTGGAAAAAGTAAAAGATGGAATACAATTCAAAAAGATTCACTGGTTTTTCCGGGGTGAAGATGTGATAATGGAAGGATACCCAAAATATTCAGCGGAGGATAAGTAATTTTTATCCCAATCCCCGGGGTATCTTGGGTATCATATAACATAGCAAAAAAGATTATATAATAGTAAAAGGGGGTGAGTAATGAATATACTGGTAATTCACGGACCTAATCTGGATCTCCTGGGGAAAAGGGAACCAGAAATTTATGGAAAAGAAACCCTGGAAGAGATAAATAATCTTCTGGAAAAGAAAGCAGGAGAAAGAAAAGTTTCTCTTAAAATAGTCCAGAGCAATTACGAAGGAAAAATTGTAGAAGTAATAGGTTCCTCGTTAGAATGGGCAGACGGGATAATAATTAACCCTGGCGCCTATACGCACACTTCCATAGCAATCAGAGATGCACTTGCAGCATTTAATAAACCCTCCATAGAAGTCCACCTTTCCAATATCTATGCCAGGGAAAATTTTCGCCACCACTCCTACATCTCGCCTGTATGCACGGGAAAAATCACAGGACTGGGGAAATTGAGTTACTTATTAGCACTGGAAGCACTGCTGGAAATAATTAAATAGTAGCGGGTAGTGAGGGGGGGTTAGACTGTAGACTATAGACCTTAGACATTAGACTGGGAGATAGTAAGCAGTGAACGGTGAATGGAGAGAAAGTAGCGCGTAGTGAGTAGCGAGGGAAAATCGATTCCTGCTTACGCAGGAATGACAAAAGAGAAGCAAAAAGGGAAAAAACCAGCCCGCCTGTCATGCCTGCGGAAGCAGGCATCCACGCAAGACTTTAGACTATAGACCTTAGAGTGTAGACCGGGGGAAGTAGGACACAGGCGGAGGAATAGGTGGAACTCGCAACTGATGACTCACAACTCTTTGTACTATAGACTGGAGAAATAGTAAATAGTGAACAGTGAGTTGGTCCCCCGTATCATCTGTCTTTCCCGTCTAATGTCTAAAGTCTGATGTCTATAGTCTAACATAGGGGCATAGGTGCCCCGGCATGCGCCGGGCCCGATGGACATCGGGAATAACTCACAACTCTCCCCAGATACAGGTGGAACTGGCAACTGGAAACTGACAACTCACAACTCTTAAACTATAGACCATAGACTTTAGACTATAGAATGCTAAGCAGTAAGTTAATTCCCTATCCACCT
>JALUVB010000238.1 GCA_027021085.1 bacterium | reverse complement strand
ACTCACAACTCTTGGACTATAGCCCTTAGGGTGCGCTATCCCCTTACTTACACTCCGGGGGTGTAAGCAGGGGTGAATGGAAAAAATTCCCCAAAAAAGATACAATGCTAAAGCATATATGAGCAAAGTAAAAGTATTCACTGACGGAGGTGCTCTGGGGAATCCTGGAGAGGGAGGCATTGGAGGAGTAATCTACAATGAGAAGGGAGAAAAGATAAAAGAATTCTCCCTGCCCATAGGTTTAAGCACAAACAACCAGGCTGAATACCTGGCTCTGCTCTACGCCCTCCTCCTCTGCAAATCATCAAATTTCTCCGAGGTTACAGTGCACACTGACAGTGAACTTCTCTATTTTCAGTGGAAGGGGACCTACCGGGTGCGTAATCCTCGTATTCGTCTCTACTATCTTATGGTAAAATTATTAGAGAAAGATTTTGAACGGCTGGAGCTGAAAAAAATTCCTCGCGAACAAAATAAAGAAGCTGACAGGCTGGTAAAAATGGCTTTTAGGCAGCACCCAGGGCAGACCAGGTAGCTACTCCTTCCGGGATTATCCCGGAACGGGGAGGAAAGTCCAGGCTCCAGAGGACAGGGTGCCCTCCCCCGATACAAATCGGGAGAGGGTCCTCGCAAGAGGAGGAAAGTGCCGCAGAAACCATACCGCCCCGAAGCAAACTCGGGGTAAGGGTGAAATAGTGTGGTAAGAGCACACTCCCCCGGCGAAATGTCGGGGTCGGGGTAAACCCCACCCGGAGCAAGGCTAAATAAGAGGGCTGGAGTGTGTCCGCTCTGTTAACCCTCGGGTAGGCTGCTCAGATAAATGGCTACCGAATACAGAACCTGGCTTACGGTCTGCCCTGGGTTTACTCCTCCCGGGCAGAATCCCGGCCGAGGAGCTGCCCTGCCTGGAGACGGAGGTATTTCGCCCTCGGGAAGAAAATGAACACGCTGGCAAATTTGCATCCCAACCCTGCTGACTGCCGGGAAATTAGCAAAGCCCGGACAATAAAAAAACAGGGAAAAGCAAAACCTCTTCTATCCGCCTCTGCTTCCTGTGCTAAGGAAGAATTTGCGCCCGGCGTAACAAATGCACGAATTCGCCCTTGAAAATAGAAAACATCTTTTCCAACTGGGATATCCTGCACAAGATTCTTTCCTGCCTGGAAAGGAAAGAAAGGGTGTGGATTAGGGGAATAGGCGGCACTCCTTTATCCCTCCTGCTCTTCTCTCTCTTCTCCCGTTTATCCTCCCGGATAATAGTGGTGGGAGAGAAAAAAGAAGTGGCCATGCTGCACGCCAACCTCAAAGAATTCCTGCCGGAAAACACAATTTTCTACGGAGAGAATGCCACCCAGGCCCCTCAAAAAGGCCTCTCCTCTCTACACAGACTCATCAACAGCGAGAAAATCATCCTATTCACCACGCCCCATTTTCTAAAAGAGAGGATTGTCTCTCCCCGGGAAATCTCTGCAAAAACAGCACACATGAAAAACAAGGCCACCATAGAACGCAGTGAATTATTGAAACACCTGCAGGAAAGCGGTTACGAAAGAGTGGAAAGGGTAGAAATGCCGGGAGAGTGGAGCGTGCGGGGAGGTATCGTGGATATATTCAGCCCTTCCGCAGAAAAGCCCTACAGGGTGGAATTGGAAGAAAACAGGATAATCTCCCTGCGTGCATTCGATCCCTACACGCAAAAATCCCTCTATTACCTGGAGGAGATTGTCATTCCCCACCTCCACCTTGAGCAAGCGAAAAGAGAATCATGCCTGCTGGAATACTTAACCCCGGGAGACCTGGTTGTCCTCCATGACACGGGAAACATTAAGAAAACAATAGCACAGGCAAAGAGCAAGGAAGAAGTTTCCTGGGGAGAAGTGCTTTCCCACCTTTCTTCCCTTCGGGTAATGCTTACTTCCTGGCTGCCCCAATCTCCTCCCCTTGCCTACCATGCCCTATTTTCCCTTTCCTTTCAATCCCTCAAAGGAATCACCCTCTCCTTTAACACCCTTTACAACTCCCTAAAACGGTGGGAAAGGGAAAAATTTCGCATATTTATTGCCGGTTTTTCCGGCATAGAAAAGAAACGCTTCCAGGAAATAATAGAACACAAAGCAATCAAAAAATGCGAATTTATCCCGGAAAACCTCCAGGAAGGATTCTTATCCGAGGACTTAAAAATAGTGCTCATCACCACCAGGGAAATTCTTGGCTACCAGCCCCTCCAGAAAGCCACTCCCCAGAGCATCCCCATCAGCTATCCCTGCCTCCTGGAAGAAAACGATTACGTAGTGCACGCCATCCACGGAATAGGAAAATTTGTAGGCTTGCGGGAAGAAAAGGTAGAAGGAGAGAAAAAGGAATTCTTAGTTATTGAATATGCAGGTGGCGATTTACTGTATGTCCCTGTGGAAGGTCTCCACCTGGTAGAAAAATATATCGGGGTAGAAGGCTCTCCTCCCTCTCTTTCCAAGTTGGGAAGCCCCCGCTGGAGAAAAACCAGGGAAAAAGTAAAATCCGCCATAAAAGACCTCAGCGCCAACCTGCTCCATACCCAGGCACTGCGTCAAAGCCAAACCGGCTTTACCTTCTCCAAGGACCAGGAATGGCAAAAAGAATTTGAATCCACCTTCCCCTACAAGGAAACCCCTGACCAGATAAAAGCCATAGAAGAAGTCAAACAGGACATGGAAAGCTCCTCCCCCATGGAACGCCTCATCTGCGGAGACACCGGCTTCGGGAAAACCGAAGTAGCATTGCGAGCCGCTTTCAAAGCCTGCCTGGATGGTAAACAGGTAGCAATGCTAACCCCCACCACGCTCTTAACCCACCAGCACTACATAAACTTCACCGAAAGACTCAAAGATTTCCCCATAAAAGTAGAAATGCTCTCCCGCTTTGTAAGCAACAAAAAGAAACAACAAATCCTGAAAGAATTGGAAGAAGGCAAAATAGACATAATCATCGGCACTCACCTGCTCATCCAGGAAAAAGTAAAATTTAAAGACCTGGGTCTTTTAATCATTGACGAAGAACACCGCTTTGGCGTAAAACACAAAGAAAAAATAAAACAGATGAAAAACCTGGTGGACATCCTCTCTCTCTCTGCCACCCCCATACCCCGCACCCTTTACCTCGCCCTCTCCGGCATCAGGGAACTCTCCCTCATCCTTACCCCTCCCCCGGAACGCCTGGAAGTGTTGACCGAGGTAAGAGAATTCAACCTCCAGCTTATCAAGGAAGCCATTGAAAGAGAAATAGAGAGAAAAGGGCAGGTTTTCTTCGTTCACAACCGTATTGAAGACTTAGAGAGCTTCCGGGAAATCATAAGAAAACTCGTCCCCCGGGCAAAAAGCTCCATAATTCACGGCCAGATGAACAGCAAAAACATAGAAAAAGAAATGATAAAATTCATCAAAGGCGAAATAGACGTCCTCATCACCACCACCATCATCGCCTCTGGCCTGGATATCCCCAATGCCAATACAATTATTGTCAACGAAGCACACAAGTTCGGCCTGGCAGAACTTTACCAGCTGCGAGGAAGAGTAGGAAGATACAAAACCAGGGCACATGCCTACTTCCTGGTTCCCCCCCGGGAAATCCTTTCCCACGAAGCCCGCAGAAAACTATACGCCATCCAGACCTTTGCGCATCTCGGTTCAGGATACCAGCTGGCTCTGGAAGACCTCCAGATACGGGGAGCAGGAAATATCTTGGGCGAAGAGCAACATGGTCATATCCAGGCAGTAGGCCTGGCACTCTATACAGAACTCCTCTCCCGCACCATTGCCGAGCTAAAAGGAGAAACCTACCTTCCCTATATCCCAACCAAAATAGAAGCAGGGATATCAGTCTCTCTGCCCTCTGCCCTGCTCAGCGAAAAAGAAAAACTTTCCTATTATAAACGATTATCCCAGGCAAAAGAGAAAGAAGAGATTGACAACATCAAAAAAGAGCTTGAAGACCGCCTTGGAACATTACCCGAAGAGGCTATGAACCTCTTTGAAATCCAAAAAATAAAACTACTTGCCTTCCGGAAAGGTATCGAGTATATAAGGAAAAGAAAAAACCTCTTCCTCATTCGCTTCTTCCCCGAAATTACTCTGCAGCAAAAAGGAGAAATCCTGCATGCCCAGAAACCAGGCAGAGTCCTCATCACTCCCCAGGGAGAACTGGGATACATCATAAAAGAACGCAAAAAAACGCTTACCCTGCTCAAAGAGCTCCTCACCCTCCTGCCCGACGAAGCAGGGGCAGGTAGGTATCCAGTAGCGAGTAGTTAGTTAGACTTTAGACTATAGACTGGGGAGGATAGTGAACAGTAAGCAGTGAACAGTGAATAGTGAGAAAGTAGCGGGTAGCGAGTAGATAGTAGCGGGGGGAATGGATTCCCGCTTTCGCGGGAATGACAAAAGAAAACCAGCCCGCCTGTCATGCCTGTGGAAGCAGGCATCCAGGATTTTAGAC
>JALUVB010000237.1 GCA_027021085.1 bacterium | reverse complement strand
AACTTCGGGAGAAAATTCGGCTTGAACCACGCCTTACCCCAGATTTATGCCCTCCTCTACTGGGAAGGAGAACCTCTCTCCCTGGAGAAGATAAGCCAGGAATTAGGAATGAGCAAGGGCAACGTGAGCATAAACATACGAAAATTAGAGGAATGGGGAGCAGTAAGAAAAGTATGGAGAAAAGGCAGCAGCCGCCATTACTACACGGCAAACCCCAATCTCACCGAATTTTTGCCCCAGAGGATAAAAGACACGCTTATCAAAAGGGTGGAGATACTGGAAAACCACCTCAACTCCCTTAGCAAAGAAATAAAGGAGAAAGAAAAACAGGAAAAAATCGAAGAAATTCAGCACATCTCTTCCCGGATAGTGAAGTTCGCCACCCAGCTGCTGGACAGCAACCTGCTGGACCTGGTAGGGATATTGCAACCCAGAGAAAAATAAAAAAATGAAAGAAACCATCCCGGTAACCATAATCCGCCCGCCCCGGGGCATCCGCCTGGACTTAAAAGAGCTCTGGGAATACCGCGAGCTCCTTTACTTCCTAATCTGGCGGGACATCAAGGTAAGATACAAACAAACCTTCCTGGGAGCCACCTGGGCAGTCCTGCAGCCTTTTCTCACCATGGTGGTATTCTCCATATTTTTCGGTAAACTTGCCAGGGTTCCCTCGGAGGGAATCCCCTACCCCATCTTTGCCTATGCCGCACTGGTTCCCTGGAATTACTTCGCCCATGCCATGAACCAGGGCAGTTTAAGCCTGGTGGAGTACCAACGAGTAATCACCAAGGTTTATTTCCCCAGGATTTTAGTTCCCTTTGCCTCGGTTCTCTCCGGGCTGATTGACTTTGCCATAGCCTTTGTAGTGCTAATCGGAATGATGTTCTTCTATCACACCACGCCCACCCTGGCCATTTTTACCCTGCCTTTATTTCTGGGAATTGCGATAATCACTGCGCTGGGAATAAGTCTCTGGCTATCTGCCTTAAATGTGGAATATCGCGATGTGCGCTACATCCTGCCTTTTTTCACCCAGTTTCTGCTCTTCCTTTCCCCCGTAGTATATCCCAGCTCCCTGGTCCCGCAAAAATTCCAGTTCCTCTACGGCCTTAACCCCATGAGCGGGGTAATAGAAGGTTTTCGCTGGGCACTCCTGGGCAAATCTTTTCCCTCCCCGGACATGATGGCCACCTCCTTTATTGTGAGTTTTTTACTGCTTGTCACCGGGCTCATGTATTTTCAAAAAATGGAGAGAAGCATTGCAGACGTTGTATAATAAAAAAAGGGGACAGTCCCCTTTTTCGGAGGTATTTTAAAATGCCAAGAACTGCCCGCGGCTTAGCAGATGGCTTCATCTACCATGTGCTCAATCGTGGTAATGGCGGACAAAAGGTTTTCCATAAGGAACAGGATTACAAGGCATTCATAAATTTAATGAAAAAAGGAAAAGACAGACATCCTTTGAAAATACTTGCTTATTGCTTAATGCCAAATCACTTTCACATTGTTGTGTTACCAACTCACGGAGAGGATTTGAGCAAATGGATGCAATGGTTAATGACAAGCCATGTCCGTAGCTATCATAAACACTACAAAACAAGCGGACATGTATGGCAGGGGCGGTTTAAGAGCTTTATAGTGCAAGAAGAAAGTTATTTACTGATGCTTTTAAGATATGTAGAGGGTAATCCTGTAAGGGCAGGGTTGGTGAGCTCCGCAAAGGACTGGCAGTGGTCATCTCACCAGGCAAGAATAGCAGGAGGTCTCTACAAACTTATTGACGAGATTCCTATAGCATTACCCCAGGATTGGGGGGGCTATGTAGATAAACCATTAAGAGAGAAGGAATTAGAAAAACTGCGTAAAAGTGTTAATCGGCAGGCACCATATGGAGAGGAAGAGTGGCAGAGAAAAATATGTCAACAGCTTGGGTTGGAGTCAACTATCAGGCCAAGGGGAAGACCAACAATAAAAAAGGGAATAAAAAAGGGGACTGTCCCCTTTTTTGAATGAGGGGTGGTATGGCAACGGATACAGTGATAAGGGTGGAGAGGATGGGGAAAAAATATCGCCTGGGTTCACCCACGAAATACAAGTACAAGGCCCTGCGAGATGTTATAGGAGGAGTATTAAGCGCTCCCTTTAAGTTAAGAAGAAACCGCTCGCGGGAAGAAGAAAAAGAGCTTATCTGGGCACTGAAAGATGTCTCCTTTGAAGTTAAAAAAGGTGAGGTAGTAGGAATAATCGGGAGAAACGGAGCGGGGAAAACCACCCTCCTAAAAATTCTCTCCCGCATAACCCCTCCTACTGAAGGCTACGCAGAAATCAGAGGAAGAATAGGAAGCTTGCTCGAAGTAGGCACGGGATTCCACCCGGAACTTACCGGGAGGGAAAATATCTACCTCTCCGGCGCTATCTTAGGCATGAAGAAAAGAGAGATAGACAGAAAATTTGACGAAATAGTAGCCTTTTCTGAACTGGAGAAATTTTTAGATACCCCGGTCAAATTCTATTCCAGCGGCATGTTCGTCCGCTTAGCCTTCTCCGTGGCCGCTCACCTGGAGCCGGAAAT
>JALUVB010000236.1 GCA_027021085.1 bacterium | reverse complement strand
CGAGTATTTTCAGGAAAAAGGAGGAGTAGTAAATGTCAACGCCTGCATATATCTACCTTCAACCTGCTTTCTTTTCTGAAAAAGAGAAGATAATTGCCCGATATAGGGGGCTTACTGCTTATAGCTTCCGTTACAGCACCTCTGTCTGCGGGCTGAAAATCACAAATAAATTAGGAGAAATATGCCTATTACCCTTCCAGGGACAGCAGGTATGGCGGGCAAAATTTGCCGGAAAAGAATTAACCATGAAATCTATGTTTGAGGAACCCCGACCAACCAGGGAGTACCTAAAAACATACGGTGGTTTTCTGCTTCACTGTGGAGCAACAGCTATGGGGTGTCCCGGCCCCCGGGATAACCATCCCCTGCATGGCGAACTTCCCAATGCTCCTTACCATAAAGCATTTCTTATAATGGGAGAAGATAAAAGGGGTGCTTATATGGGGCTTGCCGGAAAGTATCAGCATACCGTAGCTTTTGCGCATAACTACATTGCCGCTCCCTTGCTTAAACTTTACGAAGAATCTGCCAGGATGTATGCTTCTATCTCTATCAGGAATTTGAAAAATACACCGATGGAGTTGATGTATCTGGCGCATATTAATTTCAGGCCCATAGACAATGGCAAGCTGGTTTACAGCACCCCCTGTTCGCCGGAAAATATCAAGGTAAGGAGTGAAATACCAGCGCATGTTGAAGTGGCTGCGGGGTACAAAGAGTTCCTGCGGGAATTATCAAAGCATCCGGAAAAGCATAACATGCTTACCCCGGGGTTAAAATTTGACCCCGAGGTTGTTTTATATCTGAATTGTCTCCCCGATAAAGAAGGATGGGCACATAGCATGCAGATTCACCCGGATGGTTACGCAGACTTTGTCAGCCATAAACCCTGCCAGCTGGAGCATGGGATAAGGTGGATTTCCCGCACACCGGACCAGGATGCCCTGGGCCTCTTACTCCCGGCTACTGCAGAGCCGGAAGGTTATACTGCAGAAAAAAATAAAGGTAATATCAAGATTCTTCCTGCCGGGGAAAGCATCAAGTTCGAAATAGAAACCGGCCTGCTAACTCCGGAAGAAGCCAGGGAGATGGAAAGAAAGATAGGGCAAATATTAAAGGAAAAGAACCCGGCATGATTTATCCGCCTTTTGAGCGTAGCGATTCCCCTGGTTAAACCCTGTATTCAATTTGACAGGAAAGTTTTTTTGTTCTACTATGTTTACGTAAAGTAACCGTAAACGAAAATGGAGAATAAAATCAGCCTGAGAAAAATTGCCAGAGAATTGGGTGTTTCCCATACCACGGTTTCCCTGGTGCTGAATGAGCCGGATACGAATCATGTATCAAAAGAGAAGAGAGAAAAAATCCTTGCTTACGTGAGAGAGATAGGCTATCGTGTCCCGGCTAAGAAGAAAGCAACAGGGAATATTGGTTTTCTCATCGGCCCCCACTTTGACATCTCCAACCCTTATCATCACAGGTTTTTTGTGGGGATTGAAGAAGCATCT
>JALUVB010000235.1 GCA_027021085.1 bacterium | reverse complement strand
TTGACTATTCCAATATTCTTAAGAGTTTGAGAATAGTTTGTCGGGGGAGAGGCACACCATCCTTATTTCACAACCCTGCAAGTATTTTGCCTCTGTCTGCTTTGAGGAGCTCGGTGGTTTACAATCCGTTGTACTTACCTCCTGGAAGTTGGGTTATCCGGGTAGCCTTTTACAGGCTACCCGGACCCAAAACTACCTAATGGCAGCAAGTGTTCTTGAACGGTTTTTCACCAGAACAACATGCCTGGATGCACTTTTTCAGACCTTCTGCTTTTAGTGCATCTTTTACCCCCTCGCCGGTAACTTGAACTTGATAACCATTTTCAAGTTCAGTTACCTTCACCTCGCATTTAACCTCACTACTTCCACACATCCAAATCACCTCCTCACTCCTTTTAGAATATGAGTTTATGCTCATCTATCCCGACTCAAAAATCCTCCCGATGTGAAATTTAAAAAGAAGGGCGGAGTTTTGCTCGGGATTTCGCCCCGTTCAATGCCATGAAAAAAGGGATGTAAGCCCCACTCGGCGGGTCTCAACTTAAATGCTTATGAAAAAAATATAAAACTTTCTCCATTATTTTTCCTTATTACCTTTTGTCTTTCGCAGACATCCGCAGGTGCAGATTCTATTCAATCTCTGGCGGCATCTCTCCAGCGCTTCCCGGTTCAGGGAGTAGTGCACCCAATAGCCTTTTCTCTTCAATTTTTCAAGACAAATATTTATTTATAACGGATTTTTAAGGTTTTCTATGGCTATTTCCAGGCATTTACTGCCCTTTTCTTTGTCGAGGATGTCACCGTGGCCGGGAAGCAGAATATCGAAATCAATTTCTCTTATTTTTCTTAAACTTTTCCCAAATTCTTCCAGGCTAAAATCAATGCTTCCCTTCCAGCCAATTTTTCCCGAGGGTAGGAATAAATCGCCGGTGAACAGACATTTTCTGCCGGATATTTCTGCGAGAAAGCAGGAAGCACCTGCTGTATGGCCGGGTGTATGAATTAGCCTGACTTCATATCCGGAAAGGTTGAGAAGGCAGTTATCTCTCGTTTTTATATCCACTTTTACTGCTTTTACCGCGGGGAGATTTTCCGGCCATATCTTGTATGTATCCTTCTCCAGTGCCTCTGCCGTTTTGTAGTGAGCTACAATCTTGCTCCCCTTTTCTTTGAAGTCAGGGGCGGCAAGTGAATGGTCAAAATGGCAGTGGGTGATGAAGATATAAGAGGGGAAGGGTAGGTGGAGAGAGGCAAGATTCTTGGTTACAGCCTCCATTGTTTCCGGTATGCCGCAGTCTATTAGTATGGTCTCTGTCTTTCCTATAGCATAGATGTTGCAACTTTTTTCTGTCTCTTTGCAGATCAGATATAGGTTTTCCAGAAGTTTTTCTCCTTTCATCTATATTATTATAACGCGATGTGCGACTTTTAAGGCTAACTGCCCAGAAAATGCCCTGCCTGTCCCAGGCCAGGTGGGGGCAGGCGGGCGGGACATGTGGGCTGGTTTTTCTCCTTTTTGCTTCTCTCTTGTCATTCCCGCGAAAGCGGGAATCCATCCCCCC
>JALUVB010000234.1 GCA_027021085.1 bacterium | reverse complement strand
GTCTAAAGTCTATCCCGACTTCTGTCGGGAGCCTTCCCCTCACTACCATCTACTCACTACTACATAGCGGGGTGCACTGACTGGTTATAGGAATCGTTGCCAGCCGGGTTCTCTGGTAAAATATGGCATGGATAAACTTCCCCTTGCTTTTTACCAGAGGTCTGCCCTGGAGGTGGCTCCGCAATTGCTGGGGAAAATCCTGGTTACTGAGACAGGCGAGGGAAAAACTTCCGGTAAGATAGTGGAGGTGGAGGCTTATACGGGGATAAACGATCCTGCCTCGCATACGTATAAGGGAAAAAGAACCCCGCGGACGGAAATTATTTACCAGGAAGGAGGGAGAGTCTATGTCTACTCTATTTACGGGATTCATATATGTTTTAATGTAGTTGTTAATAAGAAAGATATACCTGAATGCGTGTTCATACGGGCGCTCCAGCCGGGGGAAGGAATAGAAATCATGCAGAAAAGGAGAAAAACAGATTCTTTGAAAGGGCTTACTTCCGGTCCTGCCCGACTTACCCAGGCGCTGGGAATCGAGATGGGTTTTTACGGCGAATCTCTTGCAGGAGACAGGATATATATAGTGGAGGGGAATAGTATTCCTGTGGAGAAGGTAGGAAGGAGTGCGCGGGTAAATATTGACTATGCCGGTGAAGCTAAAGCATGGCTGTACCGGTATTATATTCTGGGTAATCCGTTTTTGAGTGCGGCCCCACGCAGCGGAAGCCGCAGCTCGTCTTATCACAATTATTAACAAATAAATGAGGTGTTGCTTATGAAATACAGGAGATTCGGCAGTAAGTTTATAGTGAGGATAGATAAGGGGGAAGAGATTGTGCAAACGTTGAAGAGTTTTTGCCGGGAGCAGGGGATAAAACTGGGGGCGGTCACGGGAATCGGAGCAACAAACAGGGCTACTGTGGGGCTTTTTGATGCGGAGAAAAAGGAATACAAAGCAAAAGAGCTCACCGGAAATTATGAGATTGCTCCTCTCTGCGGAAATATTTCCACGCTGCAGGGTGATGTGTATCTTCATATACATGCCAATCTATGCGATTCTGAACACAAGTCTTTTGGAGGGCATCTTAATGCGGCGGTGGTAAGTGCAACTTTTGAGGCGATTATTGAGGTGATGGAGGGTGAGATAGAGCGGGAGTTTAGCCAGGAAATAGGGCTCAACCTCTACAAGATATAGGGTAAGGGGGCTTTTTGTAACCAATGTTCACCGTGCGAAAAAATGAAGGGGAAGTGTGATATGGTATAATTTTGCAGGGAGTAAACCTTAAATTTAAAGGGGAGAAGAGATGAAAAAAGTGGGAATAGAGGAAGCATTGGAAGAGTTCGATAGTTTTTCATTGGAAGATAAAGAATTTCTTGTGGAAGTTCTTATGAAAAGATTGACAGAAGAGAAAAGAGAGAAACTTGTTGTTAGAGCGGAAGAAGCAATGGAAAAGGTCCGTAAAAATATGACAAAAAAAGGTAATTTGCAAGATTTCTACCAGGATATGGAAAGTGATTGAGCTTATATGGGACGAAGGATTTAAAAAGTCTTACAAAAAGAAAATAAAACGTAACAGAGGATTAAAGGAGGAGTTCTGGAAAGCAATGGAGTTATTCGTGGGAGATCCTTTTCATCCCCGGTTGAGAACACATAAACTAAGCGGAAAACTCAAAAGCCTGTGATAAGTTATGAGTGGAGAGTGGTATTTAAATTCTTGGGCAAACATCAAGTGCTTTTGATAGATTTTGGTACGCATGATGAAGTCTACTGATAGCTTCCTGAAATTTTTCGCTAAATCTCTATGCTCTTTTTGTCAAAGTAAGAGGTGGTAGTAACATAACAGAGTATGTAAGGAAATCTTTGCTCTCTTATGTAACAGTTTGTTTGCCGGCCCATCCTTGCCGCGGTCATTCTGTGCTTAAGATAAGGAGAGAAGGAAGGGATTTGTTTGTTTTTCTTTCTGCAGGGAAGATGTCTGCCCGTGCCCCGGGAAAACAAGGAGTTCATCGGGAAGCGCGGAAAGTTTTTTTAGTGATTGCTGGAGGGTGGCTTCATCTCCGCCCGGTAGGTCCCATCTTCCTACGCTGCCCTGAAATAGCGTATCCCCGGTAAACAAGAAATTACCCACCCTTAAGGTTACGCTTCCGGGAGAATGTCCGGGAGTGTGGATGATTTCTATGGTTTCACCTTCCCATTCTATGGAATCCAGGTCATCTATGAATTTAGTGGGAGAGGGCACATCTATATTGTCCAGGAATAAATCTCCCCAGGTGTCTTTTCCCACACCCAGCAGCGGAATATCTTGGGAGTGAAGGTAAAAGGGGAGAGGAAAAGTTTCCTGGATTTTCCGCACTCCATTGACATGGTCTAAGTGTCCGTGTGTGGCCAGAATGAGAGAGGGGGTCAGAGAGTAGTGTCGGATAAATTGAGAGATTCTTTCTCCCTCGTCGCCCGGGTCTATGATAAGGGTGCTCTTGTCTTTAATCAGCAGGTAACAGTTGGTCTGTAAGGGACCTACGGTAAGAGATTCAACCTTCATGTTTAAATTTTGCCGGAGTAGTCCAGGTTTCTTCATCCATGTAGAGGTCGGAGGCAAATTCGCCCTGGTCCTTTTCTAATTTTACTATTCTCAGTAAGTACGAAGTGTACCAGTCAAAATCTACCGGGCCGGGTGAGAAGGGAAGCTCCTGCAAGAGTCTGAAGTGGGGATAGAATTTTTCTATGTCTGTTTTTGTCTCTGCGTAACGGCTGAAGTCTTTGAATATGTCGGTGATGACAAAATCGTTATTCAGGAGCCATAATTCTATTGCTTTCCATTTCCTTATCGATGATTCTAAGCGGGTAAGCCCCACGTATCCCACGCCCTCTTCTCGCAGTCCTTCCCTGCCGCGGGAAAAGAATATTTTTAGCCCTTCCAGGGATTCCGGCGGTTCGCTTATGAATACGTCAAAGGAGGAAAGCAGCTCCGGGGGGAGGGGATTGGATAAGTCGCAAGCACGGCATTCCAGGGGTAAATTTTCTTTTTTTTGCCAATCAGTGAGAAATTTAAGAAGCCTTTCATCAATCTCCAGCACTACGATTCTGGAGGCAGAGCCAAGGAGGGCGAGATAAAGGCTGAAGAGGTCATCGTCTCCCAGTATGAGAATATCTTTGTTGTCCAGGTCCCCTCTCTCGCTCATCAGGATGGCTTTCTGGGCCAGGTCGTGCGGTAAGATGTATCCCTGGTCAAACTCAGGAATGGGGATGGGACGATTTATGGTTATCCGGCTGAATTTATCAAGGGCATCCTGGAATCTCCCCCTGATAATTGTTCCCTTGCCTTTGCAGGCGGGGCAGGTATCTTGAGGGCAGGGGGGGGATGCTTCCTGCAGGCGCAGCTTTTTCTCACCTTCGTCCCAGATAACCACTTTGTCCGCCAGCATTTTCTTGAGTTCATTTACCACCTCTTTCAGAGAATATTGCTGTGCACTCAAAAATTCCCAGAAAGAGAGTTTTTTCCCTGAGAGAACCCTTATGATATCTTCCTTTACGTAATTCATGTGTGGTAGATTGTAAATAAAAGCGGTAAAAAAAGCAACTCAGTTATTGAGGTTACCAGGGGGGTGTTTTTTTTACTTATATAAATGTAGAGGTGTCGTAGAGCGCAGGGGTGTAGAGCAAAGGCGTTCGGGTGGGCGCCTTTTTTTTTAGGTATGTATTTAAGTGGGAAATTGTAATATAATTAGAGTCATGCGAAAAAGATTGATACCCGATATAGATTACCGTGTTCCCTCTGCCTGCGGGGTGACCGGAATAATGAACCAGAAAGGGGAACTATTTTCCGGCGAGGCGATTTATGCTTCTATTTGCAACATGCTGGAGAGGGGAAACGGGCTGGGCAGCGGGTTCGTAGCCTACGGGATATACCCGGAATTAAAAGACTACTGGTGCTTCCATATAATGTACGAGAATGAGAAAGCCAAGGAAAACACGGAAGATTATCTGAAAAGGAATTTTGGAATCAAGCATTCTGAGCCGATTCCTACCAAGAAGGTAAAAAGCCTGAAGTTTATCCCGCTGTTGTGGAGATATTTCTTGGGAATAGAGAAGAATGTGGAAAGTGCGGAAGATTACATAATCAAGGTAGTAATGGATATAAATAAGGAGATAGAGGGCGCTTTTGTTTTTTCTTCCGGGAAAAACATGGGTATATTTAAGGGAGTGGGAAACCCGGATGAAATCGGGGAGTTTTTCAGGGTGCCTGAATACAAGGGATATATCTGGGTATCTCATAACAGGTTTCCTACCAATAGCGTGGGATGGTGGGGTGGTGCACATCCTTTTGGTATTCTTGACTGGAGCGTGGTGCACAACGGCGAAATTTCCAGCTATGGAGTGAATAAAAGATACCTGGAAAATTTTGGTTATTTTTGTACTCTGTCTACTGATACAGAGGTGATTACCTATTTATTTGATTTGCTGGTGAGACGGCATAAGATAGCATTTGAGACGGTAGGAAATATTTTATCTGCTCCCTTCTGGTCTCAAATAGAGAGAATAGAAAACAAGGAGGAAAGGGAGTTGTTAAAAACGCTCCGCATGGTTTATGGCCCTGCCCTGGTGAATGGGCCGTTTTCCGTTATAGTGGCGAACTCCTCCTGCATGGTAGGTTTAAACGATAGAATAAAACTTCGTCCCCTGGTGGCAGCTACTAAAGGTGATTTTCTTTATATCTCCAGTGAGGAGGCAGCAATAAAAATTGTTTCTCCTCAGCTGGATAAAGTGTGGATGCCCCGGGCAGGAGAACCCACCATAGGAAAGTTGATGTGAGAAAGTAAGGGATAAACTTCCGTAGCCTCTATAGGTGGGGGGCGGCGGGTGTTTTAGTTTTTGATAAATATGAGTAGTTAACCGCAGGTAAGATGGCTATACCAAAGAAATTAAGAGAATTTGATGTGGTAAGGGATGACGAAAAGTGCATAAGGTGCGAAGTATGCTGCCGCATGTGCGCTAACGATGTGCATTCTTACGATGCGGAGACAGATAAGGTCTCTGCTGATTCGGCAAAATGCGTGGGCTGCCATTTCTGCGAGGATGTGTGTCCTACCGAAGCACTGGTTATAAAGAGAAACAAATCCCAGATAAAACGGAATGCCAATTGGAAGAATGATGCTCTGGGAAACATTATAAAGCAGGCCAATACGGGAGGAGTGGTCCTGATTGGAATGGGTAATGATAGGCCTATAAGGGACTACTTTGGACACATAGTTTTGAATGCTTCTCAGGTAACTAATCCTTCCATAGATCCTCTGAGAGAGCCTATGGAGCTTAAAACTTTTATCGGGAGTAAGCCGGATAGAATAGAACTGGTGGAAAAGAAATCAAAGATAAAAAATACTACGGAGATACCTCCCCAGCTTGAGCTGGAAACCCCTGTGCTATTTACAGCCATGAGCTTTGGTTCCATTTCCCTTAATGCATGTAAATCCCTGGCCAAGGCAGCCTGTGATTTTGGCACCTACTGGAACACGGGGGAAGGTGGACTGCACAAGGATTTGTATCCTTATGCACACCGCTGTATAGTGCAGGTGGCCAGCGGCAGGTTCGGGGTGGATAGGGAATACTTGAAAAAAGGAGCAGCCATTGAGATAAAGATCGGGCAGGGAGCAAAGCCGGGAATTGGCGGCCACCTGCCGGGGGAGAAGGTCTCCGCTGAGATATCTTCCACCAGGATGATACCGGAGGGAACGGATGCTCTCAGTCCGGCTCCGCACCATGATATTTATTCCATAGAAGACCTGAGACAGCTTATCTTTGCGCTTAAAGAGGCCACGGATTACAAGAAACCGGTGGGAGTGAAAATTGCTGCTGTGCACAATGTGGCTCCCATTGCTTCCGGCATCGTGAGGGCAGGGGCTGATTTCGTGGTAATAGATGGGATAAGGGGTGGGACAGGCGCAGCACCCCAGATTATACGGGATAATGTAGGGATTCCCATAGAATTGGCCGTGGCCGCAGTAGACCAGAGACTCAGGGAAGAAGGAATAAGGCATAGGGCTTCCCTTATTGCTGCGGGTGGAATAAAATCAAGCGGTGATGTGGTAAAAGCGGTTGCCCTGGGGGCAGATGCCGTGTATATTGGAACGGCAGCCCTGGTGGCCCTGGGATGTCATCTGTGCCAGCGCTGCTACACGGGAAAATGCAACTGGGGTATTGCTACCCAGGACCCTTACCTTACCAAGAGATTAAATCCGGAGATAGGGGCAAAAAGAGCCTACAACCTGCTGCGGGGCTGGTCCCTGGAGATAAAAGAAATGCTGGGAGGCATGGGGATAAATGCCATAGAGAGTTTAAGGGGGAACAAGGAGCAGTTGAGAGGTGTGGGGCTGCACGAGAAAGAGTTGGAACTGCTGGGTATTAAGCATGCAGGAGAGGCGTGGTAATGGGTGATAAAAAGATTAATAAGCCGAGAAGAATAATTATCCGGGAAGAGTACTGCATGGGTTGCAGGCTTTGTGAGGTGTGGTGTATCGTGGCACATTCGAAATCGAAAGATATTATCAAAGCATATAAAGGACAGGAACCCCGACCTGTCTCAGGTATTTATTTTGAAGAAAGAGGGGCAATCTCTTTCACTCTCCAGTGCAGGCATTGCGAAGACGCTCCCTGCCTGGAAGCCTGCTTAACCGGTGCTATGTACAGAGACAAAAAAACCGGGATGGTTTTGCATAACAAGGATAAATGCGTGGGATGCTGGATGTGTATAATGGCTTGCCCGTATGGGGTGATAAAGCCTGATTTCAAGGAGAAAAAGGTGGCTTCCAAGTGTGATTTGTGTATTGAGCGGGAGTTCCCCGCCTGCGTGGAACATTGTCCCAACGAGGCGATAATACTGGTAAATAAGAAGGGAGAAAGAATTGACAAGGAGTGAAGGGTATTTTTATCCCGAAGAGGCATGATTCTATTATGAAAACGAAATACTTGATTATAGGTAATTCTGTAGCCGGGGTTTATTGTATTGAGGCCATAAGAGAAGTGGATAAGAGAGGGAAGATTACCGTGGTCTCCGATGAAAATATCATAAATTATTCCCGGCCGCTTATCTCGTATTATCTGGGGGGCAGGGTAACAAAAGAAGAGATGGCTTTCAGAGATGAAGAATTTTACCGCGAGAACGAGGTGCAGCTGATTCTAAATAGAAAAGCAGTAAGAATTTTAGTGGAAGAGAACAGGATAGAATTATCCGGGGGGGAGGAAATAGAATTTGAAAAACTATTAATCTCCTCCGGTGGAGAGCCTATACTGCCTCCCATTGAAGGGATAGAGAAGGTAAAAGAAGGGGTATTTACCTTCACCCGCCTGGAAGAGGTAGACAGGCTGATAGATTATATACAGGCTAATAAAATTGAAGAGGTAACTGTTCTGGGAGCAGGATTAATCGGGTTAAAATGCACCGAGGGGTTGCTGGAGAGGGGTTTGCGGGTGAACATAATCGAGCTGGCAGATAGAATCTTAGCAAATACATTTGACCAGGAAGCCTCCCGTATCCTGGAAAATGCCCTGGGCAGGAAAAATTGCCGGGTGAGGAAGGAAGATACAATTGTCAGGGTAGAAGAGAAAAAAGGGAAGATAGATAAGGTTATCCTGCGCAGTGGGGAAACTATTCCTACCCGTCTCCTGGTAATTGCCGTGGGAGTAAGGCCCAACCTTGGGGTGGTTAAAGGTACTTCCATAAAGTGCAACAGGGGCGTGCTGGTAAATGATTTTATGCAGACAAATATCAAGAATATCTATGCAGCCGGAGATATGACCGAGGCAAAAGATTTTCTTTTGCAGAGAAAGAGCGTGCTTGCTATCTGGCCTACTGCGGCACGTCAGGGAAAGATTGCCGGATACAATATGGCGGGAAAAAAGAAGAAATACAATGGGCTGTTTATAATGAATTCGGTGGAACTGGTGGGAGTGCCAACTATTTCTTTTGGCATTACCAATCCCCCTGACCCGGAAAATTTTGAGATTTTAGCCAGGAAGAATGAAGGTGAGAATTATTACCGGAAGATAGTGTTAAAAGACAATAGAATCGTAGGTGCCATATTCATGGGAAAAATCGAGAGGGCCGGTATATTTTCCGGTTTAATCAGGGATAGACTGGATGTTTCTTCCTTTAAAGATGATTTGCTCTCGGATGATTTTGGCTTGCTGGTGCTCCCGGCTGAATACAGAAAACACATGGTGAGAGGGGAAGGATTTACAGAGTAAGAAAAATGGGAAAAATTATTACTATAGACGCAACAGGCATTCATTACAAAATCCTTAATGAGAGGATTAAAAAAGAGGTGGAGAACGGAAGCAAAAAGATAGTTTTAAATAACGTGTGTGGCCAGCGTTATATCGGGGATGCCTTAAAGGGAAAAGATGTGGAAATTGTTATAAATGGTGTGCCTGGCAATGATATGGCAGCGTTTATGGATGGGCCTAAGATTGTGGTGAATGGGAATGCGCAGGATGCAACGGGTAATACCATGAATGCAGGCGAGGTGGTAATTCATGGAAGTGCGGGAGATATTGTAGGTTATGCCATGAGAGGGGGCAGGATATTTATCAAGGAGGATGTGGGCTACCGGGTGGGCATACACATGAAGGCATACAAGGGAATTTACCCGGTGGTGGTAGTGGGAGGCACAGCACGTGATTTCCTGGGTGAGTACATGGCAGGAGGGTTACTGGTGGTGCTGGGGATATCCGAGACTTCTTATTCGCAGGAGATAGTAGGGGATTTTGTGGGGACAGGAATGCATGGAGGCTGTATATTTATAAGGGGGGAGGTGGAAGAGAATCGTTTAGGCCAGGAGGTAAGAATCGCTGAGCCCACAAAAGAAGAACTGGATACCTTGAAGGTGCATCTTGCAGACTTTGCCCGGTATTTTGACTATGACCTGAAGACAATAATGGAGAAACCTTTCATAAAACTCTATCCTTATACGCATCGTCCCTATGGGCAGTTATATGCCTACTAATTGACATTTTAGACTATAGACCACAATAGACTATAGACCATAGACT